>NZ_JBFTML010000050.1:0-39086 GCF_056396925.1 Pseudomonas sp. 05N433
TCGCAATACCAGTCGCAATACCAGCCACTTTCGCCCGACTCAGCCGCTCCTTGAACAACAGCCARGAAGCCAGGCCGATCACCGCCGGGTTCAACGCCACGATCAAAGACGCCCGGGACGCGTTGATGTAATGCAGCCCGTAAAAGAAGCACAGGTTGTAGAAGAAAATCCCGAAGAATCCCAACAGCGCCAATTGCAACCATTGCCTGGGGCTGGGTCGCACCAAGGGCACCCGCGCCAGCAGCAGGAACACCAGCAACGCCACGCTCGCCAGCAGGAACCGCAGACTCGCGGCCAATAACGGAGAGAGGCTGTCGGCCAGAAACCGCCCGGCGACGAATGTCCCGCCCCAGATCATGGTGACCGCCGCCAGTTTCAGATAAACCGGCACATCCGAAGAGTTCGCAAGGGTCTGTTCACACGTAGTCATAAGTCTCCACCACCAGAAATCGGGCATGTGGCGTATCATTCGACTAATGATCGATCATCGTAAAATGAGTAAAAGCTCATGACCCTCACTCAACTCGAGATTTTCTCGCTGGTGGCCGAACTGCGCGGCTTCACGGCGGCCGCCCATCGTTTGGAGATTTCCCAGTCTGCGGTCTCCCACGCACTCAAGTCGCTGGAACAGGAATTGGGCGTCGAACTGCTGCGTCGGCATCAGTCCCAGGTCGAGCTCAGTGATATCGGCCAGCAGCTATTACTGCGCGCTCGGGCAATGCTCGGGCTGGCCAACACTTTGCGTCAGGAGGCGGCCGATTCACGCGGGATGAAAACCGGCACTCTGCGTATAGGCTCGTTCGGCCCGACCTCATCGATCAAGCTGTTGCCCAGGATCTTGCAGCACTACCGCGCCTCGCATCCGGGCATCGAGGTTCATATCGATGAAGGGCCGGATCGCCAGGTGATTCAGTGGCTGGAAGAACGGCGTATCGACATCGGCTTCGTGGTGTTGCCCCAAGAGCGTTTCGACACCGTGGCCTTGATCGAGGACCAGATGGTCGCGCTGCTGCCTGCCGACCATGTACTGGCCGGTCGCGGCAGCTTGCGCCTGAACGACTTGTGCCACGACCCTTTTGTGCTGACCGAAGCCGGGTCTTCGGAGCTGGTGTCGCGCCTGTTCAATACGGCGCGATTGACGCCGAACATTCGTTATCGCTGCTCGCAGTTGCTCAGCACATTGGACGTCGTAGGCCGTGGCGATGCCTTGACTGTCGTCGCCGAAAGCTCACTGCCTGACGACCACGACAACCGCTACGTGAAAAAACCGCTGTCGCCCCCCATCAGCCGCCAAGTCGGTCTGGCGGTGCTCGATCAGCGTCAGTCATCCCCCGCGACACTGGCCTTTATTAAACTGGCCTCAAGATTGATTAAAGGTTGAGCGGCATAAGGGCCGATAGCCAACTATCATGGCTGAACTCTTTTGGGAGGCATGTCGACCTGCCAACCTTTGAGAGCCCTCTTTTATCGCGATGGATTTGCGAATGCCACTGAACGTCAAAAGTCGCCGCAAGCGTGGCACCCGAATCACTGTGACTGTTTTGAGCGGATTGCTCCCGGTGTTGCTGGGAGTCGCCATTCTCTATCTGCAGGCTGAACGTACCCTCAAGCAAAGTACTGAACTGACTGGCGAAGAATCCATTCGCCAGTTCGAACTGATGCTCGACAACACCGCCCAAGCGGCGCAGGAGCTCCTGCCGCTGGCTGGCAAAAACTGCAATGACGTTAAACTGGCCTTGCGCGAACAAGTTACGCGCCGGCCCTTCGTGCGCTCGACCAACCTGGTGTGGGACGACAACCTCTATTGCAGTTCGTTGTTCGGTGAATATCAGGAAAAGGTTAATCCCGGCGACTACACCCAAGGCCAGTTATGGCTCATGAACGGCAACCCGGTCACGCCCAATACCGCGCTGTTGGTGTACCGGCTYAGCGAAGGAAATAAAGGGGCATTGACCACGCTGAACGGTTATCACCTGAGCAATGAATTGCGCCTGATCGGCCGCAAGACATTACTGTTGCTACAAGTCGGTCCCAACTGGTTGTCTGCCGACGGCAAAGTTCACGAGGACGCCCTGCCCGCCTTGCCGGTAGCACAAAGTATGCTGACGTCCTCGCGTTATGCCTTTACGGTGGCCGCAGGTTTCCCCGAAGGAGAAACCTGGCGTTACATGCGTAGTGAATACCCGCCACTGTTCAGTCTGTTGATGTTCTTCGGCGTGGTGTCAGGTTCAATCGGGCATGTGCTGCAGAAGCGCTCGATGTCGCCCAGCCGTGAAATGCAGCGGGCGCTGGAGGCAGCAGAATTCATTCCTTACTTTCAGCCCGTGGTGCATGGCGACAATAAGCTGTGGTCCGGCACCGAAGTATTGATGCACTGGAAACATCCCAGGGAAGGCCTGGTGCGTCCGGATCTGTTTATCCCGTTTGCCGAACATTCCGGTCTGATCGTGCCGATGACCCGCTCGCTGATGCAACAGACCGCCACATTGCTGGCGCCCTTGTCGGCATCGTTCGAGGGGCCATTCCACATTAGCATCAACATCACCGCCAGTCATTGCCGGGATCTTGCGCTGGTCGAAGACTGCCGAGAATTCCTCAGTGCTTTTGCACCGGGCAGTGTCCATTTAGTGCTGGAGTTGACCGAGCGCGAACTGGTCGAACCGACAGCCATCACCCTGCTGTTGTTCGAACGGCTTCGCGCGCTGGGCGTGATGATCGCCATCGACGACTTTGGCACCGGCCATTCAAGCCTCGGTTACTTGCGTCAGTTCAATGTGGACTTCCTGAAAATCGACCAGAGCTTTGTCGCCATGATCGGTGTCGACGCCCTCTCCCGGCACATTCTGGACAGCATCATCGAACTCTCGGCCAAACTCGATCTGGGCATCGTCGCCGAAGGGGTGGAAACCGAGGAGCAAAGTGACTATCTGACTGCCCATGGCGTGAACTTTCTGCAAGGTTATCTGTTCGGCCGGCCGATGCCCGGCGCAGAGTTCATTAGAGCATTAAGTGATCATTAACTAACCACGTTAAGCGCCGGAATCATGATGATGCGCGCCAAATTGAATCAAAAGACTACTCTTGTTACATGAAGAAAAAGTCAGGATTTACTCTTGGCCAATTAACTACTACAATTTTTCAYACCTGTGCAAAATCGGCAGGCGTGCCATTATCACCGAGTCGCTTCAAGGCTCTTGGCTTATAGCTTTGTTTGCGGTTGGTTTCAGCCAAACACACTATTGGAGTAAAGATATTGTCCAGACTCGCTGAATTCCGTGCAGCTGAAAAGGCCCTTCAAGAACAGCTCAAGCAGTTGGAATCTTTGAAGAACGATGCCGGTCTCAAAAAAGAAATCGAATTCGAAGAAAAGCTCCAGGGGCTGATGAAAACCTACGGCAAGAGCTTGCGCGACATCATCGCCATCCTCGACCCGCACCCGGCGAAATCCGGCCTGCAGCAGGCAACCGCCCCTAAAACCCGCCGCGCTCGCGTGGTCAAGGTTTATCAGAACCCGCACACGGGTGAACTGATTGAAACCAAGGGCGGCAACCACCGCGGCCTGAAAGCCTGGAAGGAACAATACGGTGCAGCCACCGTTGACTCCTGGCTGCGCGCCTAAGCGCTCACGGTAATAAAAAAGCCCTGCCAATGCAGGGCTTTTTCATGGATGCCGTCTAAAATGCGACGATAGTCGCCGATCAATTCGCTATAGCCTGACTAACTTTGTGCTTAATCCGTTTGGCTATCTAAAAATCCGGGCCATGCTCAAAAGCGTGGGTACAGAAACCTTAAACTAAAGTTTCAAGCTGATTCGAGCTGCCTCTATGTCGCCCTGACTTGCCTTATAAACCTCAGCCTGCCCCGCGTAGGAAAGAACATAGGCTTTATCGCCGTCCACTGCGGCGACCAATGTTTGAGACAACACATGTCGACCGTTCTGGGTAATGGTGCAGGTAGTTTCCAGCGCCGATAACCGGCTCAAGGCAGTCGGATGAATTTTGTTGCAGACGCTCTGATAGCCGCCCTGAAAAAAGTCCTTCTGCACGGACTTGCGCATTTCCAGTAACACACCTTCCAGATTCACCTGATGACCGCTTTCCACTTGAGTCATGGTCAACTCCATCACCATTACCGGTGTCCCGTCCTGGTCGTTTTTTACCGCGCGCTGGCGGGAAACCTGAGGTTTGGCCTCGTCTTGCGGCACGGTCTCGACTGTCCATCCATTGGGCCAGGTCACGACCGGAGCTTCTGCATCAGCACGGGTAACACCTGAAAGCAGACACATAAGGACGAACATCAATTGACAGGGTCGGATCATTGTAATGAACACTCACGGATTGAGCCGCGAAGTCTGAGCTTCACCCGCCCGGCAGGCAAGCCTGCGGTTTTGGTTTGGCGATGCCAGGCCCCTTGCGTATCATTGTGAGCATTCTTGGAATTTCCGGAGGGCCCATGAGCCTGCACGAACTCAATACATTTTCTGGTGTGACCGCCCAACCTGACACCGCCACCCAGAAGTTCGTCTTCAACCACACCATGCTGCGGGTCAAGGACATCACCCGGTCCCTGGATTTCTACACCCGCGTCCTGGGTTTCTCGCTGGTGGAAAAGCGTGATTTCCCGGAAGCCGAGTTCAGCCTGTACTTCCTGGCGCTGGTCGATAAAAACCAGATCCCGGCCGATGCCGCTGCCCGCACCGAGTGGATGAAATCGATCCCCGGCATTCTCGAACTGACCCACAACCACGGCACCGAGAACGACGCGGATTTCGCCTACCACAACGGCAACACCGACCCGCGCGGCTTCGGCCATATCTGCATTTCGGTGCCGGACGTCCGCGCCGCGTGCGAACGTTTTGAAGCGCTGGGCTGCGATTTCCAGAAACGCCTGAACGACGGTCGTATGAAGAGCCTGGCGTTCATCAAGGACCCGGATGGTTACTGGGTCGAGATCATTCAGCCGGCACCGTTGTAAATTAAAAGATCCACCCACAAAAAACCCCATGATCGCTCATGGGGTTTTGTGTTTTCAGCTTCGGCGTTTATGCCGGCGCCGAGGTGCGAATCAAGTGATCGAATGCGCTCAGGGAAGCCTTGGCGCCCTCACCCACCGCAATCACGATCTGCTTGTACGGCACGGTAGTCACGTCGCCGGCCGCGAACACGCCGGGGATCGACGTCTCACCACGGGCATCGACAATGATCTCGCCACGCGGTGACAGCTCGATGGTGCCTTTGAGCCAATCGGTATTAGGCAGCAGACCGATCTGCACAAAAATCCCTTCCAGCTCAACAGTGCGCAGCTCGTCCGACTGACGATCCTTGTAGCGTAGGCCGTTGACCTTCTGGCCATCGCCGGTCACTTCAGTGGTTTGCGCACTGGTGATCACGGTAACGTTCGGCAGGCTGTGCAACTTGCGCTGCAACACCGCATCGGCGCGCAGTTGCACGTCGAACTCCAGCAGGGTTACGTGGGACACGATCCCCGCCAGGTCGATGGCTGCTTCGACGCCGGAGTTACCGCCACCGATCACCGCCACACGCTTGCCTTTAAACAGCGGACCGTCACAGTGCGGGCAGTACGCCACGCCCTTGTTGCGGTATTGCTGCTCACCCGGAACGTTCATTTCACGCCAGCGCGCGCCGGTGGCGAGGATTACGGTCTTGGCTTTCAAGGACGCGCCGCTGGCGAAATGGATTTCGTGCAATTCACCGTTTTTTCCCGGCACCAGCTTGTCGGCGCGTTGCAGGTTCATGATGTCCACGTCGTATTGCTTAACGTGTTCTTCCAGTGCCACGGCCAGTTTCGGCCCTTCGGTTTCCTGCACGGAGATGAAGTTCTCGATGGCCATGGTGTCGAGCACCTGACCACCAAAACGTTCAGCCGCCACGCCGGTGCGAATGCCTTTACGAGCGGCGTAAATTGCCGCTGAAGCACCGGCCGGGCCACCGCCGACGACCAGTACGTCGAAGGCTTGCTTGGCGCTGATCTTCTCGGCCTGGCGCTCGATGCCGCTGGTGTCGATCTTGGCGAGGATTTCTTCCAGGCCCATGCGACCCTGGCCGAAGTTCACGCCGTTCAGGTAAACGCTTGGCACGGCCATGATCTGGCGCTCGTCAACTTCGGCCTGAAACAGCGCGCCGTCGATGGCGACGTGGCGGATGTTCGGGTTCAGCACGGCCATCAGGTTCAGCGCCTGAACCACATCCGGGCAGTTCTGGCAGGACAGCGAGAAGTAAGTCTCGAAGTTGAACTCGCCTTTGAGCGAGCGGATCTGCTCGATAACGTCGACACTGGCTTTCGATGGGTGGCCGCCGACTTGCAGCAAGGCCAGCACCAGGGATGTGAATTCGTGGCCCATCGGGATGCCGGCGAAACGCAGGCTGATATCGGCTCCCGGGCGATTGATCGAGAACGATGGTTTACGCGCATCGTTACCGTTGTCGAGCAAAGTAATCTGGGTGGAAAGACTGGCAACGTCTTTGAGTAACGCGAGCATTTCCTGGGATTTCGCACCGTCGTCGAGGGATGCAACGATCTCGATCGGCTGAGTGACCCGTTCCAGGTACGATTTCAACTGGGCTTTAAGATTGGCGTCCAACATACGGGCGATTTCCTTAGATGCTGTTTGAATAGAGAGCAATCAGACATAAAAAAACGCCCGAGCGAATCTCGCCCGGGCGTTTTATGGGGCGGTGCAGCTTACTTAGTAGGTGCGGAGCTCCGCCCTGATGAAGCGCGTCACAGACTTAGATCTTGCCGACCAGGTCCAAGGACGGAGCCAGAGTAGCTTCGCCTTCTTTCCACTTGGCTGGGCACACTTCGCCCGGGTGAGCGGCGACGTATTGAGCGGCCTTGATTTTGCGCAGCAGCTCGGAAGCGTCACGGCCTACACCGCCATCGTTGAGTTCAACGATTTTGATCTGGCCTTCAGGGTTGATCACGAAAGTGCCACGGTCAGCCAGGCCAGCTTCTTCGATCAGCACGTCGAAGTTGYGGGAGATGACATGAGTCGGGTCGCCGATCATGGTGTACCGGATTTTGCCGATGGCTGGCGAAGTGTTGTGCCAGGCAGCGTGGGCAAAGTGGGTATCGGTGGAAACGCTGTAGATCTCGACGCCCAGTTTTTGGAACTCGGCGTAGTTGTCAGCCAGGTCTTCCAGTTCGGTCGGGCAAACAAAGGTGAAGTCAGCTGGGTAGAAGAAAACGACAGACCACTTGCCTTTCAGGTCAGCGTCCGACACGTGTACGAAGTCGCCATTTTTGTAGGCGGTAGCTTTGAACGGTTTAACTTGGCTGTTGATGATAGGCATCGGTGACTCTCCGTCAGGGGTTAAGAAGTTGATGTGGTGAATCCTACCCACCCGATCGCCGGTTGGCTCATTGGCAAACCTGATGCTGCTGATTTGTTTTCGCTATTAGCCGAGCGTATTAATAGAAGAAAACGTGATCTACAGCGCCAACGGCTTTTCAGCGATTCGGGTCATCCCGAGAAACGGGCTGGCTTCAACATAGCGCATGGCTGACTTCACATCCTTCCAGCCCACGTAATTCATCAACGACTTCAAATCCCAACCGCTCTGAGCCGCCCAGGTGGCGAAGCCGCGACGCAGGGAGTGACTGGTGTAGTGCTCGGCCGCAATGCCGGCGCGCTCCAGTGCCTGGCGCAACAACGGGATCACGCTGTTGGCGTGCAAGCCCTCCTCGCTCAAATGGCCCCAGCGATCGATGCCACGAAACACGGGGCCACGGACCAACGCGGCTTCAGTAATCCATTCGATGTAGGCCTGTACCGGGCACAGGCGCTGCAAGGCGGGTGCCTGGTAGGTCTGGCCGAGGTTCTCGCGATCGCCCTTGCTGCGTGGCAAGTAAAGGGTAATGCCTGAACCGGCGCTGGCTTGTACATGCTCGATCTGCACGCGGCACAACTCATCACTACGAAAACCACGCCAGAAGCCCAGCAGGATCAGTGCGGTGTCGCGCTTGGCTCTCAGCAATCCCGCGCGATCGCCCTGCGCCCTGGCGGATTGTGCTTCCTGCTCCAGCCAGGCGATCACTTGCTCCAGATGTTGAAGCTGCAAGGGTTCAGCCTGTTTTTCCTGGGCCGGGTGCAGCGCGCGAATACCTTTGAACACTTTGCGCACCACCGGTGCCTTGGTCGGATCGGCGAACCCCTGGCTGTTGTGCCACTGCGCCAACGCGGACAAGCGCAACTTCAAGGTATTGATCGACAGCACGCCCGCATGTGCAACCAGGTACCGCGCAACGCTATCGCTGGTCGCCGGCAGGAACCCGCCCCAGCTGACTTCGAAGTGCTCGATGGCCGCGCGATAGCTGCGACGGGTGTTGTCGCGGGTAGCGGCTTGCAGGTAGCGATCCAGATCGGTCATGGGCTCAGTGCTCGAAAACGTACCGCGTTGGCGATTGAAAACCCGGTCTACAGCTCATCACACGGGGTAATACCAGTATATCCCGCATCAGTTATCACAAGTTTTTAACTTTATTCACGGCATGGTACATTGCTAATATTAGTGGTACGTACCACAGTATCAAATCGTAGGAGAACACATGGCACGTGGCGGCGTAAACAAGGCACTGGTGCAAGCGGCACGCTCGGCAATCCTCGCCCGGGGCGAACACCCGAGCATCGACGCAGTGCGGATCGAAATGGGCAATACCGGCTCGAAAACCACGATCCATCGCTATCTGAAAGAGCTCGATGACGGCGCCGAACCCGCGCCAGCACCTTCCGAACCGATCGATGATGAGCTGACAGCGCTGGTGGCGCGTCTGGCGCAACGCCTGAAAGAACAGGCGCAAGAACCCATCGACCAGGCACGCGCGCAGTTCGAGCAACAACGAAAAGAGCTGGAAACCCAGCTGCACGAGGCCCGCGAGGCCAATACCGAATTGCAACAGCAATACGAAATTCAAAGCCTGGCGCTGACCCAGGAATCGGCGGAACTGCACGACACCCGCTCGATGCTGCAAACCGAGCAAACCCGCAACGCCGGGCTGAACCAGGCACTGGCCGATTTCGAATTGCGCTTGCAGGACAAGGACGAGCAGATCCGCTCACTGGAAGAAAAACACCTGCACGCCCGCGAAGCACTGGAGCACTACCGCAACGCCGTCAAAGACCAGCGCGAGCAGGAACAGCGACGCCACGAAGGCCAGGTGCAGCAGATTCAGATGGAGTTGCGTCAGGCCCAGCAAAGCGCACTGGTACGCCAGGATGAAATCACCCAACTGCATCGCGACAATGAGCGTCTGCTGACCGAAAACCGTGGCACGCTGCGGGAGTTGAGCCTGTTGCAGGAGCAACTCAAGCACACCAACAGCCGACAGGATCAGTTACTGGAACAGGTCACCCGCATCGACAGCGAACGCACCCTCCTCCAGGAACGCTTGCGCATTGCCTTGCTGGAAAGCCAGTCTCTCAAGCAGAACATTGACGAGCAGTCGCACATCAACAAAGCGCTGGAAGTTGAACTAATCAAGTTGCAGGCAAGCCTGGATGAAAGCGTGCGTCTGGCCGCTGTCGTTGCGACAGCGCCAGACGCATCAGCGCCACAGAAGAACGATTAACCCGCGACTGGCGTACGCATGGTGACGAACTCTTCGGCGGCCGTCGGATGCACACCGATGGTTTCGTCGAAGTCGCGCTTGGTCGCGCCCGCTTTCAGGGCAATCGCCAATCCTTGCACGATCTCGCCGGCATCCGGGCCGACCATGTGGCAACCCAGGACCTTGTCGGTCTTGGCGTCCACCACCAGTTTCATCAAGGTGCGTTCCTGGCATTCGGTCAGGGTCAGCTTCATCGGCCGGAAACGGCTTTCGAAGATCACCACATCGTGCCCGGCCTCGCGCGCTTCTTCTTCAGTCAGCCCGACAGTGCCGATGTTCGGCAAGCTGAACACGGCGGTCGGGATCATCTTGTAATCCACCGGGCGATATTGCTCAGGCTTGAACAAACGCCGCGCTACGGCCATGCCTTCGGCCAGAGCAACCGGCGTGAGTTGTACCCGACCAATCACATCACCGAGGGCCAGGATCGACGGTTCAGCGGTTTGATACTGTTCATCGACCTCGACAAAACCTTTCTTGTCGAGTTTGACCCCGGTGTTTTCCAGCCCCAGGTTGTCGAGCATCGGACGCCGACCGGTGGCGTAGAACACGCAATCCGCCTCCAGCTCACGACCATCCTTGAGCGTCGCCTTCAGGCTGCCATCGGCCTGCTTGTCGATACGTTCGATGTCGGCATTGAATTGCAGGTTCATGCCGCGCTTGGTCAGCTCTTCCTGCAAATGTTTGCGCACTGTGCCGTCGAAGCCACGCAGAAACAGATCACCGCGATACAGCAGCGTTGTCTCGGCACCCAGCCCGTGGAAAATCCCGGCGAACTCCACCGCAATGTAACCACCACCGACCACCAGAACGCGCTTGGGCAGCTCTTTAAGGAAGAATGCCTGGTTGGAGCTGATGGCATGCTCGTGCCCCGGAATCTGCGGGATCTGCGGCCAACCACCGGTGGCAATCAGGATGTTTTTGGCGGTGTAACGCTCGCCATTGATCTCAACCTGATGCGGGTCGACGATTTTCGCGTGACCTTCATGCAAGGTCACACCACTGTTGACCAGCAGATTGCGATAAATGCCGTTCAGGCGATTGATCTCGCGATCCTTGTTGGCGATCAGCGTCGCCCAGTCGAACGTCGCTTCACCCGGAGTCCAGCCAAAACCTTGCGATTGCTCGAAGTCTTCGGCGAAGTGCGCGCCGTAGACCAGCAGTTTTTTCGGCACACAGCCGACGTTCACGCACGTACCGCCCAGATAACGGCTCTCGGCCACGGCGACTTTCGCACCAAAACCGGCCGCAAACCGCGCAGCCCGCACACCGCCAGAACCGGCACCAATCACATATAGGTCAAAATCGTAGGCCATTACTATCTCCTCGGCAGGACACCAGCATACCTGCGAGCGCCCTTTGGGCAAGCGTTGCAAACTATTTGGGGCCGAAAAATGAAAAAGCCACCCGAAGGTGGCTTTTCAATACAAGCAGCTCAGGCGCTATCAGTAAGCCTTGCCAGTCTTGTAGAAGTTCTCGAAGCAGAAGTTGGTTGCGTCGATGTAGCCTTCGGCGCCACCGCAGTCGAAACGCTTGCCTTTGAACTTGTAGGCCATGACGCAGCCGTTTTGCGCTTGCTTCATCAGGGCGTCGGTGATCTGGATTTCGCCGCCCTTGCCTGGCTCGGTCTGTTCGATCAGGTCGAAGATGTCCGGGGTCAGGATGTAACGGCCGATGATCGCCAGGTTCGACGGTGCATCTTCAGGTTTTGGCTTCTCGACCATGCTGTGAACGCGATAGATGTCGTCGCGAATCATCTCGCCGGCGATCACGCCGTACTTGTTGGTTTCCTGAGGATCGACTTCCTGGATGGCCACGATCGAGCAGCGGAACTGCTTGTACAGCTTGACCATCTGGGTCAGTACGCCGTCGCCTTCGAGGTTGACGCACAAGTCGTCCGCCAGTACTACGGCGAAAGGTTCGTCGCCAATCAGTGGACGGCCGGTCAGGATTGCGTGGCCCAGGCCTTTCATTTCGGTCTGGCGAGTGTAGGAGAACGAGCACTCGTCGAGCAGTTTACGGATGCCGACCAGGTATTTTTCCTTGTCAGTGCCCTTGATCTGGTTTTCCAGCTCGTAGCTGATGTCGAAGTGGTCTTCCAGGGCGCGTTTGCCGCGACCGGTAACGATGGAGATTTCGGTCAACCCGGCATCCAGTGCTTCTTCGACGCCGTACTGGATCAGTGGCTTGTTTACCACCGGCAGCATTTCTTTGGGCATGGCTTTAGTCGCTGGCAGGAAGCGAGTACCGTAACCGGCTGCTGGGAACAAGCATTTCTTGATCATATAAGTCCTTGAAAGGGCTGTGTGTACGAGTTTCGGCGCAGTCTAATCAGGCGGCGTGCACCTTACAATGCCCCGCACTGGCTAACCGACGCCATCATAGAGAAATATTCTGATGGATAGTTCCGCAGATAAGCTGCACAACGTCTTATAGATAGCAGAGATCGACGACCTGCGCGGCCATCAGTCTAGCGACAATCTGCCCCACCCTACACCCATCGGCACCCGTTGAGGGCATTTGGCGCTATTATTGCGCACCTGAACCAGCCAACGAGGCAGATAGATGTCGGCAGCAAAAAGCGTCAACGGGTACCTGATCAATCAGGCGAAAGACGGCCAGTGGTGGATAGACAGCGTCGGCGGCGAGAATATTGCCGGGCCGTTCCCTACAGAAGCGTTGGCGATTGAAGTGGCATCGGTGTTGCAGGATCAACCCGCAGCACCCAAGCGGCGTGGCAAGGACAAGCCTTGAGCTGAACCTGGCGCGACCGCAGCCCTGTCTTCGCGCAGGGCTTTTTTGTGAATGCCTGCAACGAAGTGGCCAATCGCCATAACCTTTCGTTGCAGCCGCTGTCATAGCGTTTAGCCCCCATCACTGACGACGACCACGACATGAAAAGATTCTTGCCACTGATTGCGGTACTGGCCCTGAGTGGCTGCGCCACGTCAGAAACGACTTACCTGAAAAATGGCGAGCAAGGCCTGACCATCGACTGCTCCGGGGAAGCCAACGCCTGGGCCAGTTGCTACGAAAAAGCCGATGCCTCTTGCGCCGGCACCGGCTATCGGATTGTCGGTACCGACGGTACACCTTCGACCAAGGAAAGCGACAAAACCCTGGGCGTCGACGTCGGCAATTACAAGAACCGCAGTGTGGTGGTGGTCTGCAAGTAGGGCACCCAATGCCCTACATATGGATTTCGGCGAACTTGATCCCGAGCCCGCGTACCGTCTCGATCAAATCGTCGAGGCGGCTGAAGGACTCGACTTCATCGTTGTCATCCACCAGGAAAAAACTGCGCCCGGCGCTTTTCTTGAAAAATACGATCCACTCCCCCGGATTCGCCGGGTTCTGAATCACATGGGTGGCAGAGATATGACCCTCTGCGTGGCGCTCCCGCACCTGCTCTCGTTTCATGCTCGACTCCAGAAATGACAATGCCGTCAAAGTGCGACTTTGACGGCATCGATGCTGACCGGGGGTAGTCTATCAGCCGGAAATGCACGCGGTGGCGGCATTGCGCACATCCCATGGGCGCAACGGTACATTGGAGATGCGCTCATGCAGTTTGATGCTGCTGCCACCGGAGCGGTCTTCAATGTCAAACACCGCTGCCGGCCCCGAGGAAAACTTCTGCGGCACAATCACCCGCATGCCATCCTTTTGCGGCTCGACTTGCAAGGCCCCACGGCTACTGGCCAATTTCTCGACCAGGCACTGGGCGTACTCATGGGGTTTCTTGCCTGAAATCACGTTCATGGTAGGCAACGACGCAGTGATGTCCGAGACCGTCGCACATCCACCCACTGCCAATACAAACGGCACGACCAGAACACCCCATTTCATATGAAACCTCCGATAAAGACCCTCCGACAGCACAAATGCTGTTTTTCTCCAAGGCTCCCTGCTTTTATCGCTCATAGAATTCCAAATAACTGTTTTTAATTGTCAAAGCGGACCCCGACAGCCAGATAATAACCTGTTCGGGCTGATAAACTGCGCCAATCGCCCATGCTATCGTTTTGATTTTGTAGAAAAAGCCCTTCTGGAGGCGCCTCATGAAATTTATCCACCAGCGCGAGCACCTCAACGAAGACGACATCGTCGTCATTCAGTGCTCCCAAATGTGCAACATCCGCTTGATGAACGACGCCAACTTCCGCAGCTTCAAGAACGGCGGCCGTCACACGTATCACGGTGGCGCATTCGACACCTTCCCGGCCCGGATCACCGCGCCGAGCACCGGTTTCTGGAACATCACCATCGACACGGTCAACCGCCGGCCGATCAGCGTGACCCGCAAACCGACCCTGACGCACTCGATCAAGATCATCCGCCGCTCCAGCTCGAAGCTGAGCTGAACCCACACCAGAACAGGCAGGTATGACCGTGGCCCAGACGACCAAATACGTCATCAAATACAAACTCAACGGCGAACGTCGCTTCGAATTCGCCCAGCTTGAAAACGGCACTGCAGAAGAAGCCAAGGCTGCGCTGGACAAGCTGCATGGCCAGAGCGAAGACGTCATCAGCGAGATCAGCGTCAGCAAAGCGCTGTAACGCGATCTGGAGCGACAACATGGACGTCTGCTCCCCTCTCGCGAATTCGACCGCAAGCGCCGGAGTGCCCGCGCTCGCAACGCTCTCTAAACTGGCCGCCTCGACCTTTTGGTCAAGGAGTCAGAACCCTTGCTTACCGATCCGATTCACCACGATGCCCTCGACTGGGGCGCGCTTACGCAGCAACTCGACCAGGATGGCTGCGCGATCATCAAATCGCTTTTAAGCCATAAGACCTGCGATGAAATAAGCGCCCTGTACGACTGCCCCGAACCCTTTCGCTCGAAAGTGGTGATGGCGCGCCACGGTTTTGGCCGTGGCGAGTACAAATACTTCAGGTACCCGCTGCCGGATCCGGTGGCCCGATTGCGCAGCGCGCTCTACCCTCGACTGGTTCCCATTGCCAATCGCTGGTACGAATGCATGGATCTGCCGACCCGTTTCCCCGAATCCCACGAAGCGTTTCTGCAACGCTGCCATGCCGCCGGTCAGGAACGCCCGACACCTTTATTGCTGCAATACGGCACGCAGGACTACAACTGCTTGCATCAGGATCTGTACGGCGAACACGTGTTCCCGCTGCAAGTGGCGATTCTGCTGTCAGAACCGGGAGAGGACTTTACCGGTGGCGAATTTGTGCTGACCGAACAACGCCCACGGATGCAATCGCGCCCGCAAGTCATCGGACTGAAGAAAGGTGACGCGTTGATTTTTGCCGTGAATCAGCGCCCGGTTAAAGGCGTTCGCGGCTATTACCGAGTGACCCTGCGTCATGGGGTGAGTCGCCTGCACAGTGGAAAACGGCATACCCTTGGAATCATCTTTCACGATGCGCTATGAGCCCATGAACCCGATCACCTTCGATCTGTTTGCCGACGCAGAACCCGAGCAGCAGCCCAGGCGCGAGCAGATTGGCGAACAATCCTACGTCCTGAGGGGCTTTGCCCTGCCCTGGCTCGACCGGTTACTACCGGCGCTGGAGGCGGTTCTGACAGCGGCGCCGTTTCGGCAGATGGTCACGCCCGGTGGCTTTACCATGTCGGTGGCCTTGAGCAGTTGCGGCACCTGGGGCTGGACCACCGACCGCAACGGCTACCGATACACCCGCAACGATCCGCAGACCGGCGCGCCCTGGCCTGAAATGCCCGAGGTGTTTTTCGAACTGGCCCAGGCGGCGGCGCGAGAAGCAGGGTTTATGGCGTTCGTACCGGATTCCTGCCTGATCAACCGCTATGTTCCCGGGGCCAGGATGTCGTTGCATCAGGACAAAAACGAAAACGCCTACACCGCCCCCATCGTGTCGGTGTCTTTGGGGTTGCCGGCGACGTTCCTGTTCGGCGGCTTCGAACGCAACGCCAAAAGCCAGCGGGTGCCGCTATTTCACGGTGATATCGTGGTTTGGGGCGGCGTGGACCGTTTGCGTTACCACGGCGTATTGCCGATCAAGGAAGGCCAGCATCCGCGGCTGGGCGAACAGCGGATCAATTTCACTTTTCGTACTGCGCGATGATGCAGTCGAATTCGACCGCAAGACCCGGAGTGTGGCGTCGGTGCCGGCTGGTTAATCTGCATGAAACGGGTCAACGGACATGAAGCCATGACAACTCAATCGCCAACAATCGCCACCGAAAACGATCCTCGCTGGGCCGCCGTGGTCGCGCGCGATCCACGTGCCGACGGGCAGTTTGTGTATGCGGTGAAAACCACCGGTATCTACTGTCGCCCCAGCAGCCTGGCACGCCTGCCGAAACCGCAGAACGTCGAATTCTTCGACACGGCCGAGCAAGCTCAGGCGGCGGGTTATCGCCCCAGCAAACGGGCCGCGAAAGATCACAGCGACGTCGCCGCGCAACACGCCGCGACCGTGGCCGCCGCGTGCCGTCAAATCGAATCCGCCGAAACGTTACCGGCGTTGAATGAACTGGCGGATGCAGCCGGTTTGAGCAGTTTCCACTTCCACCGCGTGTTCAAGGCCATCACCGGCCTGACGCCCAAGGGCTACGCCACCGCCCATCGTTCACGCAAGGTTCGCGAGCGCCTGACCGATGGCGGCACGGTTACCGATGCGCTGTATGACGCCGGATTCAATTCCAACAGCCGTTTCTATGAGGCGGCGGATCAATTGCTCGGCATGACACCCGGGGACTATCGCGCGGCCGGGCAGAACAACGACATTCGCTTTGCCGTCGGCCAGTGCTCTCTGGGAGCGATTCTGGTGGCACAAAGTGAGCGCGGAGTCTGCGCGATTCTGCTGGGCGACGACCCGCATCAACTGGTCTGCGACCTGCAGGACAAGTTTCGCCGCGCCAACCTGATTGGCGCCGATCACGAGTTCGAGCAGTTGATCGCCAAGGTCGTCGGCTTTATCGAAGCCCCGGCCCTCGGCCTGGATTTGCCGCTGGATGTACGCGGCACAGCGTTTCAAGAGCGGGTATGGCAAGCCCTGCGGGAGATTCCCGCCGGTAGCACCGCCAGTTACGCCGATATCGCTAAGCGCATCGGCGCGCCGAAAGCCATGCGCGCCGTGGCCCAGGCCTGTGGCGCGAATAGTTTGGCGGTGGCGATCCCTTGCCATCGCGTGGTGCGCAGCGACGGCAACCTGTCGGGTTACCGCTGGGGCGTGGAACGCAAGCGTCAGTTGCTGGAACTTGAAAACGCGTCCGGGTCCTGAATGCCGATATAGACCGCCACGGACTCAGGCCCGGTGTAGACCTCGAAGTCCGTGGCGAACTTGCGGCGAACCAGCGGGTTGTCCTCGAAGTAGGCCCAGATAAAGCCCCAGGCCTGAATGACGCTATCGGGCATCGCCCCTTTGGCGCTGAACACCAGGTAATCGCCGCCCTCAACCTGAATTTGCGCAAAGCCCTCGGAGGGCGCGGTGACTGCCACTCCCGCGGTCACATCGAAGTGGCCCGACGCGTCGGACTCGTAGTTGGAATACACGCCGTACATAAAGGAATCCGGTTGTTTGTGGGCGATCTTGTCGAAAATATCCTCGACGAAAAACCGTTCCCACATAGGGCCGATACGTGCGGTATCCGGCTGCTGCTCTGCTGCATTGCGGGTTCGCACCTGCAAACCCGAGACGCTGAAGGGCTGCACTTCGCGCAGTTTTACATCCATTGGTCGATATTCCTTGTTGCTACAGTTTGTCTGTTTGATTGATTGATTGATGCTGAAACGATCAACGATTGACGTCGACCACCACCCGGCCGCGCAACTGCCCGGCAAGCAAGCGCGGCGCGGCGTCGATGGCTTCGCTCAAGCCGATTTCGTGGCTGATCAGCGGTAGCAAGGCGAAATCCAGGTCCTTGGCCAGGCGATTCCAGGCCAGTATCCGCCGGGCTTTGGGTTGGGTCACGCTGTTGATCCCGGCCAGGGTCACGCCGCGCAATATGAACGGTGCGACGGACGCCGGGAAGTCCATGCCCTGGGCCAGGCCGCAGGCGGCGACGGTGCCGTTAGCCTTGGTGCTCGCACAAGCGTTGGCCAGTGTGTGGCTGCCGACCGAGTCGATCACCGCTGCCCAACGCTCCTTGGCCAACGGTTTGCCCGGCTCCGATAACGTGGCGCGGTCGATGATCTCACTGGCGCCCAATTGCTTGAGGTAGTCGTGTTCGGAGGTGCGGCCGGTGGAGGCCACCACGCGATAGCCGAGTTTGCTCAGTAGCGCGATGGCGAAACTGCCTACGCCACCGTTGGCGCCCGTCACCAGTACGTCGCCCTGTTCGGGACTCACGCCGTTGTGCTCCAGCGCCAGGATGCTCAGCATCGCCGTGTAGCCGGCCGTGCCGACGGCCATCGCTTGCGCGGCGGTGAACGCCTTGGGCAACGGAATCAGCCAGTCGCCATTCACGCGAGCTTTCTGCGCCAGCCCGCCCCAGTGTCCTTCACCCACACCCCAGCCGTTGAGCAGGACTTGATCACCGATCTTGTAGTCCGGATGACTGCTGACTTCGACGGTGCCTGCCAGATCGATCCCCGGCACCATCGGGAACTTGCGCACCACCGGGCTGCTGCCGGTGATCGCCAGGCCATCCTTGAAGTTCAGCGTGCTGTACGCCACACGCACCGTCACATCGCCCTCGGGCAATTGATCGTCAGCGATCTCTTGCAGCGTGGCCCGRTAACCGCTGTCATCTTTGTCGATCAGAATGCCTTTGAACATCACTGCCTCCTGGTGGAATCGTTCAGTTGTCGTGCTGTTGAAATAACACAGGGAACCCCATCACCGTACCCGACTTTAAGCCAATCCCCATCGGCTGGCGCCTTGCGGATCATCCTGTACGCATTAAAAACTCGACTGGCCTTGCGCCAGGCATTACTGATACAAACTTGCTTCTACCGTCCCTGCCCTGTTTCGACGTCGGAGAACACTGCACATGAGCCAATGGCCAGACACCCGCATTCTTGACCTGCTCGGGATCGAGCTGCCGATCATCCAGGGCCCTATGGCCGGCGCGACGACTTCGGCCATGGTGATTGCTGTGTGCAACGCCGGCGGCCTCGGCTCCATGCCCGCCGCAATGCTGAGCATCGAGCAGTTGCGCGAAGAACTGAAGACGATTCGCCAACACACCCAGCGTCCGTTCAACGTCAATTTCTTCTGCCACCAACCTCCGCCGCCGGATGAGCAGCGCGCCCGGGATTGGAAAAACCTGCTGGAACCGTACTACCGGGAATTGGGCGTCGACTTCGACGCACCGACGCCGGTGTCCAATCGCGCGCCTTTCGATAACGCGGCCTGCGAAGTGATCGAAGAGTTTTGTCCCGAAGTAGTGAGTTTTCACTTCGGCCTGCCGGAAAAATCGCTGCTGGATCGGGTAAAAGCCACCGGGGCGAAAGTTCTCTCCTCAGCGACTACGGTCGAAGAAGCCATCTGGCTGGAGCAGCATGGCTGCGATGCGATCATTGCGATGGGTTACGAGGCTGGCGGCCACCGGGGCATGTTCCTCAGTGATGACTTGAGCAGCCAGGTGGGTACTTTCGCGCTGGTGCCGCAGGTCGTTGATGCGGTGAAAGTGCCAGTCATTGCGGCGGGCGGGATTAGCGATGCGCGTGGCGTCGCAGCGGCTTTCATGCTGGGCGCATCGGCGGTTCAGGTAGGTACGGCTTATTTGTTCACGCCAGAGGCCAAGGTCAGCGCGTCCCACCACAAGGCGTTGCGCACGGCCAAGGAAAGCGAGACAGCGGTCACCAACATTTTCACCGGGCGCCCGGCGCGCGGGATTCTCAATCGGGTGATGCGTGAACTCGGGCCGATGAGCGCCAAGGCACCGGCCTTCCCCTTGGCGGGCGGTGCGCTGATGCCATTGCGGGCTAAAGGGGAAGCGGATTTCAGCAACCTTTGGGCCGGGCAGGCGTTCACCCTGGGCGTTGAACTGACTTCGGCAGAGCTTACCCGGTGTTTGGCGGATGAAGGATTGGCCAAATTGCTTCACCGCTAGGACGGGGCCCGTAGCAGCTGGCTGCGCCAGCTGCTACAGGGCGCGCGTGAATTCCGACGTGCACATCCCATTCGTTCCGTTTACAGGCATTTCGCTATATATTCTGATATATAGCGTATCACTCGCCTACCACGGAGCCGTTTCATGACCATGCGTGCCTCACGTTTTGCCCCTGTGTGCCTGTTCAGCGTGTTCGCTTTCGGGTCCGCCCACGCGGATGAAGTCCAGGTCGCCGTTGCCGCCAACTTCACCGCGCCGATCCAGGCCATCGCTGCCGATTTCGAGAAAGACACCGGGCACAAACTGGTCACCTCCTTTGGTGCAACCGGCCAGTTCTATACCCAGATCAAGAATGGCGCGCCGTTCGAAGTGTTGCTCTCGGCGGATGACACCACGCCACAAAAACTCGAGACCGAAGGCGACACCGTCAAGGGTTCGCGCTTCACCTACGCTATCGGCACGCTGGCGCTGTGGTCGGCCAAGGAAGGTTATGTCGACGCCAAGGGCAAGGTTCTGAGCGACAACCAGTATCAGCATCTTTCCATCGCCAACCCGAAAGCCGCCCCGTACGGTCTGGCTGCCACTCAGGTGCTGGCCAAGCAAGGCCTGACCGACAAGGTCAAAGGCAAGATCGTTGAAGGCCAGAACATCACCCAGGCTTACCAATTCGTGTCCACCGGCAACGCCGAACTCGGTTTTGTGGCCTTGTCGCAGATCTACAAAGACGGCAAAGTGACCAACGGTTCGGCCTGGATCGTTCCGGCCAACCTGCATGATCCGATCAAACAAGACGCGGTGATCCTCAACAAGGGCAAGGACAACCCGGCCGCCCAGGCATTGGTTGACTACCTCAAAGGGCCGAAAGCCGCCGCCGTCATCAAGTCCTATGGTTACCAACTCTAAATGACGCTATCGAGTGCCGATTACTCCGCGATCTGGCTGACCCTGAAACTGGCGTCCCTGACCACGGTCATCCTGCTGATCATTGGCACTCCGATTGCGTTATGGCTGTCGCGTACCCAATCCTGGTTACGCGGCCCGGTCGGGGCGATCGTCGCCCTGCCCCTGGTGCTGCCACCCACGGTGATTGGCTTTTATTTACTGTTGGCGCTTGGCCCGAACGGGTGGATCGGCCACTTCACCCAATCGCTGGGGCTCGGCACCCTGACCTTCAGTTTTGCGGGGCTGGTGATCGGCTCGGTGCTGTACTCGATGCCGTTCGTGGTCCAGCCGCTGCAAAATGCCTTTTCCGCCATCGGCACTCGCCCACTGGAAGTGGCCGCCACCTTGCGCGCCAACCCCTGGGACACGTTCTTCAGCGTGATTGTGCCGCTGGCCCGTCCCGGTTTCATCACTGCGGCCATTCTCGGTTTTGCCCACACCGTCGGCGAGTTTGGCGTGGTGCTGATGATCGGTGGCAACATTCCCGACAAAACCCGCGTGGTCTCGGTGCAGATCTACGATCACGTCGAAGCCATGGAATACGCCCAGGCCCATTGGCTGGCCGGGGCAATGCTGGTGTTCTCCTTTGCAGTGTTGCTGGCGCTCTACTCCAGCCGTAAAACCAAAGCGGCCTGGAGCTGACCCATGATTCAAACGCGCTTGAAACTGAGCTATTCGGGATTTGCCCTGGATATCGACTTGCAATTGCCCGGCCGTGGAGTGACTGCGCTCTATGGTCATTCCGGTTCGGGCAAAACCACCTGCCTGCGTTGCATCGCCGGTCTGGAACAGGCCGGGCAGGGTTTTATCCAGATCAACGATGAAGTCTGGCAGGACAGCGACAAGCGGATTTTCGTCCCGCCGCATAAACGCGCCCTGGGTTATGTTTTCCAGGAAGCCAGCCTGTTTCACCATCTGTCGGTGCGGGCCAATCTAGAATTCGGCCTCAAGCGCATCCCTCGCCAACAGCGGCGGGTCGACATGGCGCATGCCACGGAGTTACTGGGGATTGGCCATTTACTCGACCGCAATCCGCAGAATCTTTCAGGCGGCGAGCGCCAGCGTATCGGCATCGCCCGTGCCCTGCTCACCAGCCCCAAACTGTTGTTGATGGACGAGCCACTGGCGGCGCTCGATACCCAGCGTAAAAACGAAATCCTGCCGTACCTGCAACGGTTGCACGATGAGCTCGACATCCCCGTGCTGTACGTCAGCCATTCCCAGGATGAAGTCGCGCGGCTTGCCGATCACCTCGTCCTGCTCAGCAACGGCAAGGCTTTGGCCAGCGGCGCCATCGGCGAAACCCTGGCCCGGCTCGATCTGCCGCTGGCGCTGGGCGATGACGCCGGCGTGGTGATCGAAGGGCACGTCAGCGCCTATGACGCCGACTACCAGCTGCTGACCTTGCAACTGCCCGACACCGACCTGAGCATTCGGGTCGCCCACGCGCCGATGACCAAGGGCCAGGCATTGCGCTGCAAGGTTCAGGCGCGGGATGTCAGCCTGAGCCTGCAAGGCGTCGAACAGAGCAGCATCCTCAATCGCCTGCCTGTCACGGTGATCAGTGAAATCGGCGCCGACAACGCTGCTCACGTACTGATCCGCCTCAACGCGGCCGGCACACCGCTGCTGGCGCGAATCACCCGCTACTCCCGGGATCAACTGGGCGTGCACCCCGGCCAGCAACTCTGGGCGCAAATCAAAGCGGTGGCGGTGTTGGCCTGAAATCTGTCGGCATTCTTTAGGCACCCCGGCAATGGCGCGTGGTCAATGGCTTAACACCCTGACTCGCCGCCCGGGATTGCCTGCCATGCCAGATACCGCGTTGCCCGATGGACTGCCGTCCGACCTGCATTACGTCGACGACAGCCAGCCTGGCATCACCCGCAAGAAGCTGCGTGGCGCATTCGGCTATTTCGCCCCGTCGGGTCAGCGCATTACCGATCCGGATGAAATCAAACGCATCAATGCCCTCGCAGTACCGCCCGCTTACACCGATGTATGGATTTGCCCCGACCCGCGCGGTCATCTGCAAGCCACCGGTCGCGATGCCCGTGGCCGCAAGCAATACCGGTATCACCCGCGCTGGCGCGAAGTACGCGATGCCGACAAATATTCACGTTTGCGGGACTTCGGCCTGGCCCTGCCGAAACTGCGCAAGCAGCTTGAAACCCTGTTGGCGACTCCCGGCTTCAGTCGCGACAAGGTGATGGCCACGGTGATTACCTTGCTCGATGCGACGCTGATCCGGGTTGGCAACACGCAGTACGCCCGGGACAACCGCTCCTATGGCCTGACGACCCTGCGCAACCGTCACGTCGAGATCAACGGCAGCGCGATCATGTTCCAGTTTCGCGGCAAGAGCGGCATCGAGCACCAGATCACCGTAAAAGACCGGCGCCTGGCGCGGATCATCAAGCGCTGCCTGGAGATTCCCGGGCAAAACCTCTTTCAGTATCTGGACGAAAACGGTGACCGGCACACCGTCAGCTCCTCCGACGTCAACGCTTACTTGCAAATGCTGACCGGCGCCGACTTCACCGCCAAGGATTACCGCACCTGGGCCGGCAGTGCGCTGGCGTTGGCAGTGTTGCGCAAGCTGCAGTGGCAATCGCCAGCCGATGCAAAGCGGCAGGTGGTGGACATGGTCAAGCATGTCGCCCGGCAACTGGGCAATACCCCGGCGGTTTGCCGCAAGTGCTACATCCACCCGGCGGTCGTCGATGAGTTTATGCAAGGCGCATTGGCCGGACTGYCGCCGTCGCGGGGGCGTAAAAGGCTCAGAGCAGAGGAAGTGGCGCTGGCGGTGTTTCTGGAGAAGCTCATCGAGAAGGCTGAAACACCATGAGTCGTCTTCAGGGGTGCACTGAACCGACGAACTGACCCACCAGTTTTTTGCATGATCGCAAAGCGCTTCTATGCTTGATCTGAACACGAACAGCTTCGGTGGACGCCATGGAAGACATTTTCGTTGTGAAACGCTGCAACAAGATCATCGTTCATGGCCGCCGGGCCGGAGAAACCGGTCACCCACCACCCGACGCCGCCGTCTGGTATCGCATCATCGATACCCGTACTCGCGGCTTTATCGGTGACGGTTACGATCTTGAAGAGGACGCCAGGCGCGAATGTCGCAGGCTTAACGAGGCCAGTTCGCCGGTGTCGCACGGGTTGGCTTGACGCCGGCCACTTTCATTTTCCGGGTCTATACTTGAAGGAGCTGAAGGACCAGCGACCCATCGGCAGAAAGCTCGCTCCCCCGCGGGCTTTTTGTTGCCCTTTAGCCGATTTCCTTGAACGGAGGTGATTGTCATGTCCGAGAAAGAGTCTATCGCCACCCTGCTCACCCTGCTTGACTCCCGTCAGGCCCGCCTTGCTGCTGCGTGCAAGGAGATCGCCGACTGGGTCGATCATCAAGGGGGGCATCCGACAGCGCTCAGGATTCGTGACCGCTTGAACGACATCGAGAAGGACACGCCGCAGATTCGCAGCGCGTTGTCTGCACTCAAACATGTCGAGCCGCCACTGCCTCGGTTCAAATCAGGCGACCGCGTTATTTGAGCCAGGGACAGAGTCCAATTCAGCACACCTGAGCGGTGACCTCTTCGTCACCGTGGTTATGCCTGCCTGCCAGACTCGCGCTACATCCCAACCCGACCCAGTTTGCCGGGCTTTTTTTATTCGTGCCTTCGACCATTTCACACCGTCTTCACAACCGAACTCCTACAGTTCACTTGCTCCTTTGAAAACATCCCCTGGCCCGCCCGCATGCGGGCCATTTTTTTGCCTGCCGTAACGCGAACGAACGCCCTCACCCGCCAGGTGTCGAACGCTTACACATCACGAAGGAGTATGTCCCATGGTCACTCACTTCAAAACCGGCGGGCACCTGGCCTGCGGGCACAAAGGCAGCAACCTCACTTCCAGCAGCATATTGAACCGGGTGAAATGCAGAAGCTGCCGCAACACCGATGCGTACAAGGAAGCGCGCAAAGCCGAACGCAACGCCGCACGTCGGGCCGCACGCAAAGCCAAAGCCACCCACGCCGCCAACGACTGGCGCACAGAGTGGACCCAACGGCTGATCGAGATGCCCGGACTGCAACGGCTACCGCGTGGCTTTACTGGCCAGCCATTTGTATAGCTGACACGCCAGGCGTGAGGATTTCCTCTAGAAAATCGATAAACACATTGATCCGGCTAGAGCCCCGGTGATTGGGCAAGTACAGCGCATTGATGCAACTGCTTGCACTGCCGGGGTTGACTTCGTAATGCTCCAACAACCGTGTCAGCCGGCCTGCGGCGACATCGTCGCGTACCAGCCAGTCGGCCAACAGGGTCACCCCGCCGCCGGCGATTGCCGCTTCGCGCAGGATGTCGGCGTTGTTGCTTTGCAGGCGGCCGTGCACATTGAGCTGGATGGTTTCCTTGTCGCCCTGGAACGTCCAGCACTGGTGCGAACCAGCGTAATCAAAGCGCAGGCATTGGTGCTCGAGCAAGTCGCGAGGATGACACGGCGCCGTGTGGCGGCTCAGGTAATCCGGGCTGGCCACCACCCAGCGCTGGAAGGCCCCTACCCGTTTACTGACGATGTCTTCACTGACCACCGACGATCCCAGACGCACCGACACGTCGATCTGTTCGCTCAGCAGGTCGCTGACCTGATCGCTCAACGAAACGCTTATTTCCAGCCCCGGATGGCGCTCGAGCAAACGGCCCAGATGCGGCGCGATGATCCGCCGACCGAACTCGACAGGGACGCTGATCCGCAGGCGTCCTTGCGCCTCGCTGCCACGGTCGGCAACCACGGCATCGGCTTCGTCGATGGCGTCAAGAATCGCCACAGCCTTTTCGAAATAGGTTTGCCCGGCGACGGTCACGCTGGTGTTGCGTGTCGTGCGGTTGAGCAGGCTGGCGCCCAGCTCGTTTTCCAGCCCCGCCACCTGGCGAGTGACCGAAGACGTCGAGATGCCGAGCTTGCGCGCCGCGGAGGAATAACCGCCGCAACGCACGGTTTCAACAAACATCTTCAGTGCCAGCAACTTGTCCATAAGCGGAATCCGGTCAAAAAGAAACGGTGATGATAGTGCATCACCGTTCGCCAGCCGTCTTGTATGACCGTGCTTCACCGGACTCCCCCACACCCGGCGCTCAGGCATTGGCCTTGCGGCCGAGGAACATCACCAAAGCCAGGGTCGGGAGCAATGCCACCGACGCGGCAGACAGGTTCCAGCCGAAGTGCTCGTAGAGCGGGCTCGCCACCAGCGATCCCAAGGCACCGCCAACGAAGATACTGGTCATGTACACGGCGTTGAGTCGTGCCCGGCTGTGCGGGTCGATGGCGTACACCTCGCGCTGGCCCAGCACCATGTTCAGTTGCACGGCGAAATCCAGCAGCACCGCACACACCACCAGCCATAGGTAGCTGCTGCCGGGCAGCGCAGCGATCAACAATGAAACCGGTGCCAGCAGCAGTGCGACCCGTGTTCCGCGGTGGCCGTGGCCGGCATCGGCCAAGCGCCCGGCAATCGGCGCAGCGACTGCACCTACCGCTCCGACCAGGGCAAAAATCGCCACCTGCGCCTGGCTGAAACCGTGGTGACGCATCAGCTCAATCGGTGCAAGCGTCCAGAACAGGCTGAAGCTGGCGAACAATAACCCCTGATACAACGAACGTTGACGCAGCACCGGATGGCGACGAGCCAGGGTAAACACCGAGCCGATCAGCGCGGCATAAGTCGCCTGATGCGTCGGCACACGGCGCGGCAGCGCAGCCGCGGTGATCAGGGCGATGACGGCCATCAGTGCCGCCGCGCTGTAAAACACCCCGCGCCAGCCGAACACTTCCACCAACAGGCTGGACAGCGGACGCGACAACAGAATGCCCAACAGCAGCCCGCTCATGATATTTCCCACCACACGACCTCGCGTGGCTTCGGGTGCCAGATGCGCCGCCAGTGGCACCAGAATCTGCACCGCAACCGAAGTAAGGCCGATCAGCAATGAAAACACGAGGAACATCGACGGCGAGTGCGTCAGCCCGGCACACAACAGCGTAACGCTCGCCGCGAGGGTGAAACCCACGACCAGACGCCGGTTTTCCATCAGGTCGGCCAGCGGCACCAGCAACAGCAGACCCAGCGCATAACCAAACTGTGTGAGTGAAACGATCAGGCTGGCATTGGCGCTGGACAGGCCGATCTGTGGCGCGATCAATTCGACAATCGGCTGGGCGTAATAGAGGTTGGCCACGACCGCGCCGCAGCAAAATGCCAGGAACGCGACCATCAGGCCGGAGAGTGAAGCAGGCTGTTCGGCCTTGGCCGCTGCTGCGGGGTTACCCGTGAGCATGATGACACCTCGTTGAGTTCGGGAAAGTGATGCCAAGGCTAAGGGCACGGGTCGATGCAGAGAATCCGTGCCCCCTGCAACGGAGTGATGCGCCATCCGCAACGGTGCCGGCGTTGCTGTTGGCGCAATGCGCTATTGCGCGACCTGGCAATACTCCGGCGCTTGCGCTTTCTCTAACCTTGGGCACTTGGCGCAGGGCTCTCCATCAGCGCCCTTCCCCGGTTGTTCAAGGAGCTGTTCATGACCCCGAATCCATCATCAATGCCCTCCGCGCGTCCCTCGCGTTGCAAATCCTCATGAAGGGCAACTTCCTGAGATCCAGCCCCCTCTGGATCAGCACGGCCGTCCTCGCTTCGATAGGCGCAATCGGCGCAGCGATGCTGATGTGGCGCCCGGCGATAGCACCGATTGAGCGCCCGCGAACGTTCGATGCCGCGCAATTGCAGCGCGGTGCGCGGGTGGTCGAAGCAGGCGATTGTGCGGTGTGCCATACGCGTCCGGGCGGTCAATACCTGGCGGGCGGGCTGCCGCTGGTGACGCCGTTCGGCACGCTCTATAGCACCAACATCACACCTGATCCGCAGACCGGTATCGGCCAATGGTCACTGCCGGCGTTCGAGCGGGCGATGCGTGAAGGGATCTCCCGCGATGGCCACTTCCTATACCCCGCCTTCCCGTACGTGCACTACCGGCGCATGAGCGAAGGCGACATTGCCGACGCGTATGCGTACTTGATGAGCGGTCCTGCCGTGAACTCACCGGCCATGCAAAACCGCATGAATTTCCCGATGAACATCCGGCCGCTGGTGTCGTTCTGGAATCTGCTGTTCCTGCATGCAAAGCCGCTGACGCCGGTGGCGCAGCAATCTGAAGCGTGGAATCGCGGACGTTATCTGGTTGAAGGCCCCGGCCACTGCGCGGGCTGCCATTCACCGTTGAACCTGATCGGTGCCGAGAAGTCCGGCGAGAGCCTCGCGGGCGGTAAGGTGGATGGCTGGGAGGCGCCTTCGCTGCTCGGCATGGCCCGTCGCGCAAACCCGTGGAGCACTGAGCAGTTGGTCCACTATCTGCGGGCAGAAGTGGTGGACGGGCACGGCACAGCCGCGGGCCCGATGCGCCCGGTCAGCCTCAGTCTGGCTCGCTTGCCGGTCAGTGACGCCGAGGCGATTGCCGAGTATTTGCTGAGCCTGCAAACCAAGGCTGCGATCACCGAAATCCAACCCGGCGCCGGGAACGTTGAGACCTTGGACCAGACCAGCGGCGCCCTGCTGTTCGCCAGTGCCTGCGCCGGTTGTCATGCCCCTGCGGCGCCGATGCGCGAGATCGACGGGCGTCCGGCGCTGGATCGCACCTCGGCACTGCAAGCCCCAAGCGCACGCAACTTCCTGAAAACCGTGCTCGAAGGCGTGCCGGCAATTCCGGGCGTGCCCGGACCGGTCATGCCGCCGTTTGCCGCCAGCCTGAACAACATTCAACTCGCAGCCCTGGCGTCATACCTGCGCCAGCAAGCCAGGCCTGACCAACCCTGGACAGAGCTTTCTTCCACTATTGAAGCGATCCGTCAGGAGACGAAATGACCCAAGTCACGCTCAACGTCAACGGCTCGGCCCAAGCCTTGGAGCTGGAACCTGACATGCCGCTGCTCTATGCGCTGCGTAATCATCTGGGGCTGAACGGCGCCAAGTACGGGTGTGGTTTGGGGCAGTGCGGCGCCTGTACGGTCATCGTCGATGACAAGCCGGTTTTTTCTTGCGTGACGCCCTGCGCGGGCCTTGAGGGCAAGAAGGTTCGAACGGTTGAAAGCCTAGGTTCTGCTGAACGTCCCGGCCCTTTGCAGAAAGCCTTTATCGACAAACAGGCGGCTCAATGCGGCTACTGCATCGCCGGCATGCTGATGCGCGCGCAGTCATTGCTTGAAAGCAATCCGCACCCGGACGAGCAGACCATTCGCGAGCACATGGCAGGCAACCTGTGTCGTTGCGGCACCCACCTGCGGATTATCGAGGCAATCAGCCTGGTGGCCGGGCAAAACGGGAGCGCGACATGACCGTGGAGAAAAAAGTCGACCACAGTCGCCGGGCTTTCTTGCGTGGAGGCGCCTTGCTGGTGGCGTTTACCCTGGTGCCGGCAGCGCGTCGTGCATGGGCCGACACCGAAGTGGATACCCTCGGCACGGTGGTGCTGGCGCCTGATCTGCCCGGCAGCCTGCGCACCAATCCCTACCTCGATGCGTGGATTCGCGTGGGCCCTGAAGGCATCACCGTCTACACCGGCAAGGTCGAATTGGGCACTGGCGTCAAAACAGCCTTGCTGCAAATTGCCGCCGAACGTCTGGAGGTTTCGCCGACGGCGATCAACCTGCTGACTGCCGACACTGCCCTGACGCCCAACGAAGGCTACACCGCTGGCAGCCATAGCATTTTCGACAGCGGCACCGCGCTGTTCAACGCGGCGGCGCAGGTGCGTGAGTTATTGCTGCAGTCGGCCGGGCGCAGCTGGGAGGTGGCACCGCCATTGTTGACGACGCAGGAAGGCGTCATTCACGGCCCTGCCGGACAACGAATGTCCTACGCTGACGCCGTCGAAAACGTCGATCTGCACCTCTATGCCAAGTCCGAATCGCCGGCAATGCCCGCGACGGGCTTCAAGCTGATCGGTCATTCGCTGCAACGACTGGACATTCCGGCAAAAGTCAGCGGCGGCCCTGCATTTGTTCAGGACATTCGTCTGCCGGGCATGCTGCACGCTCGGGTCATTCGCCCTCCTCGTCCCGGCTGCACGCTGGAAGCCTTCGACGCGGAGTCGATGAAAACGTTGTCCGGGGTTGTGCAGGTGATTCGCGACGGCAATTACCTTGCCGTGGTGGCGCGTGATGAATGGCAAGCGATCAAGGCCATGCGCAGCGGATATGAATCGGCGCGCTGGAGCGGTGGACAAGCGATACCCGAGTCACGGGACATCCACACATTGCTCGAGCGCCTGCCTTCACGCCGCTACCCGATCAGCCATGAGGGAACCCCACAGGTGGCGACCGACAAGAGCTATCGAGCGCGCGTGACCAAGCAATACCTGATGCACGGATCCATCGGCCCGTCCTGCGCCGTGGCCTGGTTCAAGGACGGCACCCTCACCGTCTGGACCCACACCCAAGGCGTGTATCCGCTGCGCGCCGGGATCGCCGAAATGGTGCGGCTACCGCCCGAGCGCGTTCGCTGTATCCACACCGAAGGGTCCGGTTGTTACGGCCACAACGGCGCAGACGATGCAGCGGCCGACGCGGCGTTGATTGCCATGCGAATACCGGGCACGCCGGTGCGAGTGCAGTGGATGCGCGAGCAGGAAAATCTCTGGGAACCCTACAGCTCGGCGATGGTGACTGAAGTGCAGGCCAATCTTGATGCGCAAGGTCGACTGCAGGACTGGAACTATGAACTGTGGACCACGCCGCATAACGAACGCATCGTCAACGCGGGCCGGTTGCTGCCGGCGCGACTGCTGGCCCGACCGTTCATCTCTGCGCCTTCGGTGCCCATCGCTCAACCTGAAGGCGACGGCGATCGCAATGCCGTGCCGCTGTACACGCTGGCATCCACGCGCATCAACATGAACTTCGTCACTGAGATGCCGTTTCGCACCTCTGCCATGCGCTCGCTGGGCGCGCACATCAACATCTTCGCAATCGAGGCGTGCATCGATGAGCTTGCCGCCAGGGCCGGGAGCGATCCGGTGGCCTTGCGCCTTGCCCATCTGGCGGATCCCCGGGCGCGGGCCGTGGTGGAGCGCGTGCGCGACGCCATCGGCTGGCCGCAAAAAAGCAGCGAACCTGGCGCGGGCATCGGCTTCGCGTTTGCCCGCTACAAAAACATCATGGGCTATTGCGCGATCGCGGTGCGCTTGCGCGTACATCCGCAGACCGGCGAGGTGCAGGTCGATCACGTCGTCACGGCGGTAGACGTCGGGCAAATCGTCAATCCCGATGGCCTGCGCAACCAGGTGGAAGGCGGGATCGTGCAGTCCACCAGTTGGACGCTGTATGAAAAAGTCGCCTATGACGCCGGGGGCATACGCAGCTACGACTGGAGTGGCTACCCGATCCTGCGCTTTTCGCAGGTGCCGAAAAAGGTCGACGTGCACCTGCTCGACCAGCCGGGRCAGCCGTTTCTCGGCGCCGCCGAAATCGTCCAGGGACCGATGGCCGCCGCCCTCGGCAATGCCGTGGCGAACGCTACCGGCCGACGCTGGCTGAACCTTCCTTTGACCCGCTCGGAGCAACCGTCCTGACCCTGCGCAGCGTTGCGTTTCACGCAATGCAGCGTAGAGGCTGATGCGGATTATCAAGCGGCATGCAGCGGATTAACTTACGGCCATACGGTGCCTGGCCAAACGTCCATCGCCGCCCTGCTCCCTCTATTCGAAATCTGGAGAAACTCTATGACGCAGCAACTGTTCCAACCCATCGCATTGGGGCCGTACACACTCCCGCACCGAGTGGCGATGGCGCCGCTGACCCGCTCTCGTGCCGGGCAACCGGGCGATGTCCCTACGGCCATGAACGCCGAGTATTACCGTCAGCGTGCGAGTGCCGCATTGATCATCACCGAGGCGACGCAAATCTCCCGACAGGGCCAGGGCTATGCCTGGACCCCGGGCATCTACAGCGATGAGCAGGTACAGGCCTGGCGCGAAGTCAGCAGCCAGGTGCACGAGGCCGGCGGTTTGATCTTCATGCAACTCTGGCACGTGGGCCGCGTGTCGCACCCAAGCTTTCAGCCCGACAACGCCCTCCCGGTGGCCCCGAGCGCATTACCCGTGCCGGGCAAGACGTTCATCGTCGACGCGGATGGCAAAGGCGTGTGGGGCGATGTGCCGGTTCCGCGGGCACTGGAAACCTCGGAGATCGCTGACATCATCAACGACTACCGCCGGGCCGCGCGCAATGCGCTGAACGCCGGGATGGATGGCGTGGAAATTCACGCAGGCAACGGCTATCTGTTGGATCAGTTCATCAACAGCAACAGTAACCAGCGCGAGGATAGCTACGGCGGCAGCCTGGAAAACCGTGCGCGCCTGTTATTGGAAGTGGTTGCGGCCGTCGTCGACGAAGTCGGTGCGCAGCGCGTGGGCGTACGCCTCACGCCGATGGGACGCTTCATGGGCATGGGCGATGAGACGCCGCAAGCTACGTTCGGCCACATCGTGCGTTCGTTGAACCAGTGGAATCTGGCCTACCTGCACCTCGTCGAGCCTGCCGTCGTCGGCACCGTCAAGGACGAGAACTTCGATCCGCGCTGGGATGCAATCATCGGCCAACTGCGTGCAGCGTGGGACGGCGTGCTGATGATCGCCGGTGGCTACGACCCCGAGACGGCGGAACWGGCCTTGATCGACGGCCGCGCGGACATCATCGCGTTCGGCAGACCGTTTCTGGCCAACCCTGATCTGCCACGGCGAATTCGCGACGGGTTGTCGCTCAATGCGCCGGATCCGAGCACCTTCTTCGGTGGCGATCAGCGTGGATACGTGGATTACCCGGCTCACTCCTGACAGGTGAATCCAGACCATCAATGCACCTTGGCGCGCCCGTGGGCGCCCTGTCCGACGGGCAGGAGCGCCGCGCCAAGGAATTGATGCTGCGTGCAATCAGCCGCAGCGTTTGCATCAGCGAACTGGCTGAACAATGCGCTCTAACACAACCTCCAGTGGATGGCGCAATTGCGTGTTGGCGAAGCGCTTCACCTGACTGCGGCAGGAGTATCCCGTCGCCAGCGCCTCACCCTTTTTGTCCAGCTTGCCGGCCCATGACTGCTCGAAAATGGTCCGCGAGGTGTCCTGGTTCCGGGCTTCATGACCGTAGGTTCCAGACATGCCGCAGCAGCCGGTCGCCTCAGTCGTCAGCTTGAGCCCGAGCCGGGCAAAAACGGTTTCCCATTGCGAAGTGCTGGCCGGGACATTGGTTTTCTCGGTGCAGTGCGCCAACAAGCGGAATGTATCAGTCGCCGGATGCGGATTTTCCGGCAACGCATCGCAGAGCCATTCCTGGGGTAGCAGGACCTTTGGGCAATCGTTGAGCCCCGGTACTTTCTGATATTCCTGGCGGTAGACCAGGGTCATCGCCGGGTCCAGACCCACCAGCGGCACTCCACAGTCGGCGAGCGCCTTGAGCTGATGGGCGTTGCGGATCGCCGCCTTGGCGAAGGCACCTAGGAAACCCTGCACATGTAAAGGCTTGCCGTTGGGGCTATAGGGCGCCAGAAACACCCGATAACCCAGCTGATGCGCCAACTGAATGAAGCTCGCCAGCAATGGGGTTTCGAAGTACCGGGTGAAGGCGTCCTGCACCAGCACCACGCTGCGCTCGCGTTGCGCGACAGTGAGCTCGCGCAAGGCTGGCACACTGGCGACAGCGACCTTGCAGCGGGTCAGCGTGGCCTGCAGGTTATGGCGATTGATCAACGGACTGTCGAGCATACCGACCTGTCGCTCAAGCAGACGGCTCACCCATTTCGAGCTCATCACCGCGTTGTACACACCTGGCGCGTAGGCCATGTAAGGCAGGGTGAACTCCAGCGAGCCGATCAAATAGTCGCGCAGCGGGCGTTGATAACGACCGTGGTACAGCTCCAGAAATCGCGAACGGAATTCCGGCACGTTGACCTTGACCGGGCATTGTCCCGCACAGGATTTACAGGCCAGACACCCCGCCATCGCGTCGTAGACCTCATGGGAGAAATCCGCCTCGCCACGCGAGCGCGCCAGGTTATTGCGCAACCGCGTTGGCAACCCGCTCAGCCACGACAATTTGCCTCGGGCCGCTTGCAGTACATCGATATTGGCCGCGCCTTGCAGACGCAACCACTCGCGAATCAATGAGGCCCTGCCCTTTGGCGAATGCTGGCGTTCACGGGTGGCTTTCCACGACGGGCACATCGCATCGTTGGGATCGTAGTTGTAGCAGGCGCCATTACCGTTGCAGTGCACGGCGGAGCCGAAGCTTTGCCAGACGCGCTCGTCGATTTGCCGGTCCAGGTCACCACGCAGCGTGACTTCATTGACCTTGAGCAAGCCTTGGGCGGCGTCCGGCGGAGTGCAGATTTTGCCGGGATTGAGCTGATTGTGCGGGTCGAACGCCCCCTTGAGCGATTGCAGCGCCGGGTACAGCTCGCCAAAAAACTCGGGGACATATTCCGAACGCAAACCTTTGCCGTGCTCACCCCACAGCAGCCCCCCATAACGCCGGGTCAGCTCGGCCACGGCATCGGAAATCGGCTTGACCAGAGCGGCCTGGGCCGGATCTTTCATATCCAGCGCCGGACGTACATGCAACACACCGGCATCGACGTGACCGAACATGCCATAGGCCAGGCCATGGCTATCCAGCAAGGCGCGGAACTCAGCGATGTAGTCAGCCAGTTTCTCCGGCGGCACGGCGGTGTCTTCGACGAAAGGCTGCGGGCGAACCTCGCCGTCGACGTTACCCAGCAGCCCGACCGAGCGTTTGCGCATGGTGTATACGCGGGTCACGGCTTCGGCCCCCTCGGCCAGGGTGTGGCCCAGTCGCTCAATCGTCGTGTCGGCCTGCAGATGCTCCACGAACGACGCCACGCGAGCATTTACGTCCACCAGGTCTTCCCCGCTGAACTCCACCAGGTTGATGCCCAGCGTCGCGCGCCCGGCGTCCGTCGGGAAGTACTCGGCGACGCTGTGCCAGACGATGTCTTTCATCGCCAGCATCAACACTTTGGAGTCCACGGTTTCGATGGACAACGGTTTGTGCGCCAATAACGCATTAGCGTCGCGCAACGCATCCATGAAGCTGCTGTAGCGCACGTTCACCAACACCGAATACTTGGGAATCGGCAGCACGTTGAGCTTGGCCTCGACGATGTAGCCCAACGAACCTTCCGCACCGCACAGCACACTGTTGAGGTTGAAACGCCCGTGCTCGTCGCGCAGGTGCGCCAGGTCGTAACCGGTCAGGCAGCGGTTGAGTTTCGGGAATACCGACTCGATCAGGTCGGCCTGGGTTTCCTGAATGTGCCGCGCCGTCCGGTACACCTCGCCGATGCGGCCGGATTGCGTGCATGCCACTTCCAGCTCCGCGTCGGACAGAGGCCGGCTGTGCAGGCGCTCGCCACCGAGCAGCACACTGTGCAGTTCCAGCACGTGATCGTGGGTTTTGCCATAGGTGCAACTCCCCTGGCCGCTGGCGTCGGTGTTGATCATGCCGCCGACGGTGGCGCGGTTGGACGTCGACAGCTCCGGGGCGAAGAACAGCCCATGGGGTTTGAGCGCGGCATTCAGCTGGTCCTTGACCACGCCCGCCTGCACCCGCACCCAACGCTCGGCGACGTTGATTTCCAGGATGGTGTTCATGTGCCGCGACAAGTCGACCACGATGCCATCGGTCAATGACTGGCCGTTGGTGCCGGTGCCGCCGCCTCGCGGGGTCAGCTTGATCTGGCGAAAGCGTGGTTCGGCCATCAAGGTCGCGATGCGTGCGATGTCGTCCGCGTCCATGGGGAACACCGCCGCTTGCGGCAGGCGCTGGTAAATCGAGTTGTCGGTCGCCAGCACGGTGCGGGTGGCGTAGTCGGCGCTGAGCTGGCCACGAAAGCCGCTGGCGCGCAGGGCCTGAAGAAATTCCGGGTAGTGTGCCGCGAGTGCAACGGTGGGCAACTGAGCGATCATCGCAGGCTGTTCTCTTGTCGGTCTAATCATGGAAAAAATCAAAACACTTGTCGCCTGAGCATTAATGGGTCAGCCTCAGGTCGTCGGCTACGCCAATGATCCTGCAGGCTCTGGCGCCGGACAAACGGATAATCCTGCCGCTATCGATGACTTTTACGAATGAATTACCGTCACCTCACGCCCTCGATGTCGTTGCTGCTGGCCTTTGAGGCCGCCGCCCGCCATGAAAGCTACACCCGTGCCGCGATGGAACTGTCACTGACCCAAAGCGCCGTGAGCCGGCAAGTCCAGGCGCTGGAACAGCAACTGGGCCTGACGCTGTTTCGCCGTGAAGGCCGGCAAGTGCAGTTGACCGATGTCGGTCGTCTCTACCAGCGGGAAATGAGCGAAGCGCTCGGACGCATCCGCAGCGCCACGTTGCAAGCCATGGCTTATCAATCCGGCAGCGGCACCTTGCGCCTGGCCACCTTGCCGACTTTCGGCTCGAAGTGGTTATTGCCGCGCCTTCATGACTTCTACAAAACCCATCCCGGCATGCTGGTGCACATCAATTCCCGGATCGACGCCATCGACTTCGAAACCAGCGGTATCGATGCCGCGATCGTCGTCGGCAATGCCGATTTGCCGGGTCTGATCAGCCATCGCCTGCACACCGAAGAACTGATGGTGATCATTTCTCCAGAAGTGGCCGAGCTCCACGACGCCTGGACGCCGGAGCGCATTGGCGCACAGACACTGCTCAACGTCGCAAACAACGCCAACGTCTGGGGCGAGTGGTTCAGCCATCACGGCCTGCCCCATCGAATGATGCGGCTGGGGCCGAGTTTCGAACTCACCTCGCACTTGATCCAGGCCGTCAGGGCTGGCATCGGCATCGGTTTGGTGCCACGTATTCTAGTGGCCGACGAGTTGGCCAACGCAGAGCTGATCAGCCTCGACCAGCCGTTCGCCAGCCAGCGCAGCTACTACCTGACCTACCCGCCGCGCAACGAAATGCTGCCATCGCTTATCGCGTTCCGTACCTGGTTGCTGGAACAGATCTAAACGAGCGCGAAGAACAGGCTGTCCACTTTGTTCTTCTATGATGTCCATCAGTTGCGCGCGCAACTGCGGGATTTTTGATGCATTGGTGGCAAGGGAATTGAGGAATCCATGACTGACCGCGAACAACTCCATCGAGATGGCTTTGCGCTGCTCCGTCGAGCGATCCCGGCCGAGTGGCTGGGTGACATTGTGAACGCCTTGGCATATTTCGACGATTATGGCCCCGAGAACGGCGCAACACGTCTCGTTCCCGGCAGCCATCGCCCTGACCAGGAAGCGCCGCCATTCGACTTCAATGACGAGTCCCGGTCCGTGCAGCTTTCAGGCTCCGTGGGTGACATCCTGGTGTTTGATGTGGATTTAGTGCATGCGGGCAGTCTGAACTCGATCGGCGCACGCCGACGCTCCATCCTGATCAGTTATTTTGCAGAGACGTTATACGCGTCACACCCGGAAACGGTGAGCCTGCGCAGTATCCGGATGGACACGACCGATCGGTTCGACCCTTCGGATTTTACCTGCTCAAGCGGCTCACAAATTTTCTCACCGTTTAAAGCCAGTAAAATCAGCACCTCAAAATAAATTGCGGAAGAACTCATAGCTGCCGCGATGCCTCCAGTTGGCCAAGGCAAAGCAGGCGGACGTCGGTCTAGAGAGATGACTTCTGCTGGCGCAAGTTCAGCTAGTCTAATCACATCACGTACCCAGGAACCGTACCAATGCCGGATCGCTCTGAAGTGAACATAGCCATAACAGACGCTCTCACACTGCTGCTGCACAATCAGCACGCCATATGTGCAGCCATTGGTGACAAATTGGTTCTCTGAAAATGGAACCGAGAATGTCGCCGCTAACGCAATGGCGGCCATGGAAACGCTGGATATCAATGCTCAAAGCCTGACAGACGCCAGTCTGCCTATGCGTTGGGCACCTGACTAAACATTCCGTTGCGGGGTCATCCCCATGAGACACAGCGAAAGGCACAAAACACACCGGACAGGCTGGCTTCGCGCTGCTGTTCTTGGCGCGAATGACGGTATCGTTTCAACGGCTAGCCTCGTCCTGGGAGTTGCGGCGGCCGGTGCGAGTTCAAAGAGCATTCTGGTCGCAGGTGTTGCCGGCCTTGTCGCCGGAGCAATGTCGATGGCGGCTGGTGAATATGTATCGGTCAGTTCCCAAGCCGACACCGAACGCGCAGACTTGCTTCGGGAAAGTAAAGAGTTGGCCGCCAACCCCAAGCAGGAGTACGAAGAGCTGGTTGCCATTTACGTCGAGCGGGGATTGGATACAGCGCTGGCTTCAAACGTTGCCACACAGTTGATGCAACACGATGCTCTGGGCGCTCATGGACGCGACGAATTGGGGATATCCGATACATTGGCCGCGCGTCCTGTGCAAGCTGCCTTTGCCTCCGCAGCGACTTTCTCTGTGGGCGCTGCATTACCATTACTGGTGGTTCTGATGGTTCCGACTGCTGCACTTATGTGGGGGGTTGCTGGCAGCTCGCTTCTGTTTCTCGGGCTCTTAGGAGTTCTGGCTGCCCATACCGGCGGCGCCCCCATGATTGCTTCAACTGCTCGTGTCACCTTTTGGGGGGCCCTGGCAATGGCGTTGACCGCTGCGGTGGGTACCCTGTTTGGGGTAGCAGCATAAATGTTTGATAATGAGCAGAACAACATAATGGCCGTCTCGTGGACTATGATGATGGATTGTCTCATTGAGGCGCAAATACCTTTACCCCTCGCGGCGTTTCAATCGATGAGTTCCTGRGCAGTGGCTGCCAGCTGACTGCCAACCCGGTCTTTTAACGTGTCAATAAAGCGAGCGATTTTTGCGTCGACAAACTGTCGTGAGGTGTAGACGGCATAAACCGTTCATAGAACCGCCGCCCCGCATCGGTGACCGCGTTCCGTACCTGGTTGCTGGACCAGATCTAAACGAGCGCGAAGAACAGGCTGTCCACTTTTGCTCTTCTATGATGTCCATCAGTTACGCGCGCAACTGCAGGATTTTTGATGCGTTGGTGGCAAGGGAATTGAGGAATCGATGACTGACCGCGAACAACTCCATCGAGATGGCTTTGCGCTGCTCCGTCGAGCGATCCCAGCCGAGTGGCTGGGTGACCTTCGTGCCGTGTTCGATGCGGGCGTGAAGCCGGCGGACCAATGGCCAGTGCCGCGTGGCATGGATTGGCGCCATTCGCTGCTGGATTCTGATTCGAAGATTCAGGCGGTGTGTCGTCTGCCGGAGCTGCTGGCGGTGGTGGGTGAATTGATCGAAGAGCGGTTTTTCCTCTCGCAGGTGGAGGGTCGCGAGCCCCTTGCAGGTGGCGGTCATCAGCAGCTGCACCGCGACTTGTCGGTCCAACGGCCAGGCGACATTGTGAACGCTATTGCTTACTTCGACGATTATGGCCCCGAGAAC
>NZ_JBFTML010000051.1:0-80017 GCF_056396925.1 Pseudomonas sp. 05N433
CCCATACCCATGAACAGGCAATGAATTATGTTTATCAACAAGTACTGCAGCGCTTGCTGAGCTTTTTCTCTCGCGCCGAGCGCACGGCATTGCAACTGATGATTCAGCGCCTGGTGGTGTCGGCTGGAGGTATGGAGCGTATCGGCGATTACAAGGTGTTGGTGATCCAGTCCGGCTCCCGTGACAGCTGCTACACACTGGCGTTGCTGCGCGCCGCGCAACTGAGTATCGCCGGTCGGGCACCGGCGACGTTTCAGCTGCGAGTGGCCACTTTGCGCTTGAGTGGTACGGCTGCGACAGCACTGGAAAACATCCATCGCAGCAGCAGTGCATTGTTTCTATACGACGATCCCCGGGTCGAAATGTTGATGGTCGATAATCGTGAGGTCCTGCCGTTCAATCACTTGGCGCCAATCTCCGATGCCGGCCGCGAGTCGAATCGGCTCAATCTGCTGATGGTCGGGCACCGTCGGGCCTGGAACGGGCCGCTTGAGTTGTGGGACGACGGGTACCTGGCCACAGGTGATTTTTATGGACAAATTGCCCGCTGGGACAACGGCGTCGATGTCATGGTCAGCAGCGATTCACCCCGTCGGCAGGCTCAGTTTATCGAGGGTTTGAACCGTGCCGCAGCCAAGGCCGGGCTTGCGCCGACGAGCCGCCATGAAACGGGCTACGAGGGATTGTTCGCGCGGCTCGATGAACTGGGCAGCGACTGCTATCGCGAGTTTTATCCCGACTCTGCTCAGGCTGCGTGGCGTCCTGCCGAGCGCTTTGAGGCCTGCCGTCGCACGACCTTCATCGACATCCACGACATGCTGGTCAGCAACCTGGAAGAGCGCTGGCCGCTGCTCACTGACTTCCTCGGCTTCCAACCTGATGAACTGACGGCTCAATTCAGTGATAACAACCATGTCAGTCCGTCGATATCCGCGCACCTTCGCGGCTTGCAAGCGCGCTTTGTACACGGTCGCACCTACGAAGAGGGGGTCAGCGAATACCTGCAGCGGGCGTTGGTGATGATGCGTCGTAAACAATTGCCCGAGCGCTTTTGCGAGCAGGCAGTGGAGGCCCTCGGCAATCCGCTGACCATGGCCGATCAGCGCGGATTGGCGACAGCCGAGGCACAAAAAAATCTCGGTTTGAGTGAAGCGCAACTGGTGTGCCTGCTGTTCGCCCCGTTTGTCGATAACGGCGCGGCCCTGGAGCATTTTCTTCGTCAATGCCATCCCGGCATGCTGGTAGCGCTGCCGGAATTGCACCGGGCGATGCAGGGCGGTCCGGCACCCGAGCAGGTTCTGCAGTGGATGGTGGATGTCAGCGGGTTGCCGGTCAGCCTGATCGGTACGCTTTACCGCATGAGGCCGGTGGTTCGGGATGAGGGTAGGGTGCCAGGCACGGAAAGCGGCGACGCGGGCGTGCAAGTCGAAGACATGGACCCCGAGAATGAAGCAGCAGTGACTGGCGAATGGTCGATGGGCCAGTGAATGTTCCTGGTTTGGCGGACGCATCAAGAGTGCGTCATGACGTTCGTAGCGTGTTCGGTCATCACCCATGAAAGGATCACGAGATTCCGATTTCGCGTACCAGGCGGTGTACCGCTACCTGAACAATCTGATCAATGAGCCGGGCAGTGACGTGCGAGTGCGCCTGCCCTCATTGCGGCAGTTGGCGGATCGTTTGAGTGTGTCGATCTCGACCATTCAATACGCCTATTCGCTGCTGGAGAAGGAAGGACGCATCTATTCGGTTGCCAAGTCAGGCTATTACGCACTGCCGGTGTCTTCTATCGGTCTTCCCGGCAGCGGTAAAGACCTGCTCGAAACGGTCTATGTCAACGCCAGGCGCCCCGGCATGCTGGTGTTGAGCGCCGATGAACCGGCGTTGTTACAACCCCTGGACAGCCCGTTGTTGTTGCTGGAGAGAGAATTGCTGCGCCAGTATCCGCGCCAGCCACAACCGTCTTCACAACCCTGCGGCGAGCTGGAACTGCGCACGGCCCTTGCGGCACGCTACACCACTTCGCCGACACGCTGCTGGCATGCCGATGATGTCTATATCGGCGCAGATATGCGCGGCGTACTTGAAATATTGATCGCCGTTCTTGAGCTCAAAGATTCGGTGGTGGTGGTCGAGTCGCCGTGCGACTGGGTGATTCTGCGCTTGTTCCAGGACGCCGACGTGCAGATTGTCGAGCTGCCGCTGCAAGCCTGTGGTGGCCTGGATCTCGAACAGCTGAGAGAGCTGCTCGAGACCGGGCAGGTGCGACTGATGATGCTTTCATCGGGACTGAACATGCCGCGCGGGAGCGTGGCGCCTGACGACAACCGGCAGTCCACTGCGCAACTGCTGGGACGGCATGGCTGTTGGGTGTTGGAAAACGATTGTTACGGCGAGCTCGAATTCGAGCCGAGCGGCTTGCGGTTTCGCGACCTGGTGGACCCTGATCGGCTGATCGTGTTTTCCACTTTCGAGAAAATCATCGGCTCGGAGGCACCCTTTGGTTACCTGCTCTCGCGACAACTGCGTGCCGAACTGCAACGGCACTTTCTGCTGCGGGCATTCCGTTTGTCGCTGATTCGTCAGAAAGCCATCGCGCGGCTGTACAGCAACGGACGCATCGATCAACACCTGCTGGTGTTGCGTCGACTGCTCAAGGAACGCATGGTGCTGATGACCCAACTGCTCCAGGAGCGTCTGCCGGAATCGCTGCATTTCGTCGAGCCCCAGGGCGGGGCGACGGTGTGGATTCGCTCGTTGCGCCAGGTCAATGTACATCGAGTGTTCCAGAGACTGCTCAAGCAGCAAGTGGTCATCGCACCGGGGGAGTTGTTCAGTTTGCAGGGCCTGCACGCGCAGCACTTGCGCCTGAGTCATACATTCGGTGGCGACCACGAGCTCGTCGCTGCACTGGGGCTACTGGGGGATGCCTTGCGTCTGGAATCGATCGATTGAGCCGAGGTGGCAGAGCTCCTCGGAACCTGACATTCGATAACGTCGCGCAACGGCCAAACTGTCAGTAAACTGCGCTCCTATCCCGAACCACTCTCTCTCAGAGGTTTTGCATGACACTCAGTCCTTTTGCGGGCAAACCGGCACCGGCAGAACTGTTGGTCGACATCCCGCGACTGGTAACGGCCTATTACACCGGCCAGCCCGATGCAGCCATTTCTACCCAGCGCGTCGCCTTCGGCACGTCCGGACACCGAGGTAGCTCGTTCGACTTGAGTTTCAACGAATGGCATGTCCTGGCCATCAGCCAGGCGATCTGCCTGTATCGCGAGGCCCAGGGCATCGATGGCCCGCTGTTCGTCGGGATCGACACCCACGCACTGTCCACGCCGGCCGGTGCCAGTGCCCTGGAAGTGTTGGCGGCGAACGGTGTCACGGTGATGATCGCCGAAGGCGACGAGTACACCCCGACGCCGGCCATTTCCCATGCGATTCTTTGCTACAACCGCGGGCGCACTTCAGGCCTGGCGGACGGCATCGTCATCACGCCGTCCCACAACCCGCCGCAAAGCGGTGGCTACAAGTACAACCCAACCAACGGCGGCCCGGCCGATACCCACATCACCAAGTGGATCGAAGCCAAGGCCAACGAGTTGCTGGCAGCCAGGCTCGCCGGCGTCAAACGCATCAGCTACGAGCAGGCCCTGAAGGCCAGCACTACCCATCGTCATGATTACCTCAACACCTATGTCGCTGACCTGATCAACGTGATCGACTTCGACGCCATCCGCGATGCGAAGCTGCGTCTGGGTGTCGATCCGCTGGGCGGAGCAGGGGTGCGCTACTGGTCGGCGATTGCCGAGCACTACCGCCTGGACCTGGAAGTGGTGAATAAACAGGTTGATGCAACGTTCCGTTTCATGACCGTCGACTGGGACGGGCAGATCCGCATGGACCCATCGTCCAGCTATGCCATGCAAGGCCTGATCGGCCTGAAAGAGCGTTTCGACGTGGCGTTTGCGTGCGACCCGGACCACGACCGTCATGGCATCGTGACCCCGTCCGGTGGTTTGCTGGCGCCGAACAACTACCTCGCGGTCTCGATCGACTACCTGTTCCAGAACCGTCCACTGTGGCGCGCCGATGCGGCCGTGGGTAAGACCGTGGTCAGCAGCGGCTTGATCGATCGCGTCGCCAAACGCCTGGGCCGTCGTCTGTACGAAGTGCCGGTCGGTTTCAAATGGTTTGCCGACGGTCTGTTCGACGGCTCCCTGGGTTTTGGCGGTGAAGAAAGCGCCGGTGCATCGTTCCTGCGCAAGGACGGCGGTGTCTGGAGTACCGACAAGGACGGTTTGATTCCGGCGCTGCTGGCCGCTGAAATGACCGCTCGCACGGGCCGTGACCCAAGCCAGGCCTATCGCGCGTTGACCGATGAACTGGGTGAGCCGTTCTCGGTACGCGTTGATGCCAAGGCCAATCCTGAACAGAAAGCTCTGCTGAGCAAATTGTCGCCGGACCAGGTCACCTCGACTCAATTGGCGGGCGAAGYGATTCAGAGCATCCTCAGCCATGCACCGGGCAACGACCAGGCCATTGGCGGTCTGAAAGTCATGACCGAGAACGGCTGGTTCGCGGCGCGGCCGTCGGGCACCGAGGACATCTACAAGATTTACGCGGAAAGCTTTGTCAGTGACGACCACCTGAAACAACTGGTGGCCGAGGCCCAGACACTGGTAGATGGCGCAATTTCTGCGAAGTGATTGAAAGTCCTGTGGTGAGGGAGCTTGCTCCCTCGCCACAAATGAAATTGTCTAGTCCTGAAGCTGGTGTAAACCTTGTTCAGGACGGGACACACAGCCAAAAAAAGGGGCGACCATCAACGGTCGCCCCTTTTTTTGCCGCGCATTTACCGCCTCAAGCCACATCTACCAAGACGATTTCGCTGTCTTCGATCGCAGTCACCCGCAACACTTGCTCATCGGCAACCGCGACCCCGTCTCGAGCTTGTGCGCGCAAGCCATTGACTTCAATCGCTCCTGTCGCTGGCACCAGATAAGCGCGACGGCCACTGTCCAGACGATATTCAGCCGTTTCCCCGGCTTTCAGGTTGGCCGCCACCAGACGTGCATCGGCCCGAATCCGCAGGCTTTGATCGTCGCCGGCCTTGCCACTGGCCAGGGTCACGAAGCCTTCGCGCTGGCCTTTGGGGAAGGGCTTGGCGCCCCACGACGGTGCCAGACCGGTTTCGTTGGGGATGATCCAGATCTGAAAGATCCGGGTCTCGGTCGCTTCCAGATTGTATTCACTGTGGGCGATCCCGGTGCCGGCGCTCATGACCTGCACATCACCGGCTTCGGTACGGCCCTTGTTGCCCAGGTTGTCCTGGTGGGTAATCGCGCCTTCACGAACGTAGGTGATGATTTCCATGTCCCGGTGCGGGTGTTGCGGGAACCCGGTGCCGGGGGCAATCACGTCATCGTTCCACACCCGCAGGTTGCCCCAGTTCATGCGTTTGGGGTCGTAGTACTCGGCGAACGAAAAGTGGTGATGGGCATCCAGCCAGCCATGGTGCGCGCCGCCCAGGGAGTTGAAAGGTCTGAGTTCAAGCATGATCGTCTCCTGAAAAAGGTTCGTCATGGGGGCAGAACGTCTGAGCCACAAACGAGAACCGGTGGTTGATGGTCAGTATCATCCATCAGGTACCCATCGATAAAAAGCGTAAAAAATGCCTCAATACCATCGAATTATTTGATATCGAATAATCTCGAATTTTTCTCATCCAGCCTTCACTTCATCGCATAAGCCAATGACCTGTAAGCATTTCACTAGAACTCAACGGCAAATGCAGACACCATAGCCCCCGACAGCCTCACACACTGGAGTCCGCCTGCGTGCCGCAACACACACCCGATCTTCCGCCCGAACTTCGTCCCCTGGCCGAGATGCCTTTGCTCAAACGTCTGGCCGCCCGGTTCTTTGGCCACGGCCTGACCCGCCTGCGCGCGCAACACCGTGCGTCCTGGCTGCACGGGCAAGCCGACGGTTTTCGCAGCGGTCACAGCGCTGGCGTGGAATACGGCTATAAGGAAGGCAAGCTCGAGGGTCTGGAAGAAGGCCGGCAAGTGCTGCTGATCCGCGACTCGCGCTCCACCGAGCATCGACCGCCCAACGTCGATGACAACCTGTTCGACGATTGGCGCCTGCCATTGAGCGCCGAGCTGAAGAAGCGCATGAAGGCCGACGTGGCGCGACTGCTGCCTGCGCATGCCCAGCCGAGCGCTGCCCAATGGAAAATGATCTTCAGTGACACACCGTCGACTTCGGTGATCGCCGGCGCGGGCGCGGGCAAGTCGACCACCCTGGTGTTGCGTATCTTGCTGCTCAGCCATTACCTGGGGTTTGAGCTGAGCTCGATGACCGTGGTGACCTTCACCCGCGAGTCGCGCAAGGACTTCATCAATAAGCTGATCGAACTGTTTACCGTGTGGGGCCGGGCACTCAGCTTCAAAGAAGCGCGGGACCTGGTGCGTACTTTTCATTCGCGGATCCTGCCAATGGTGCGCAGCCTGCCGGGTTTCGAACGACTGCAAGCCTTCGAAAACCTCAGCTTTCGCGTGCAGGGCACCGATGAGGAGGTCGACAGCAACCCCTTCGACCTGCGAATCAACGACGCCCAGCGCCAGCAGCTCAACGTCTGCTATCACAGCCTGCATACCCGCGATGAGCGTTTCCGCGAATTGATCAAGCCGTTGTCTCGTCACGCCTTGCAGCTCAAGGAACTGGAGCGCGATCACCCGGACGTGCAAAAGCGCATGGCGGTGACTGAACTGGCGGCCAAGCGCGATGAAGAGCTGTGCGACACCATCGAGGACCTGTGGTTTCGCGCCGGCGCCTGGCCGATCAAGGGCATCGAGCCGAATCGTCAGACCTTCGACATCAACGGTTCGACCTTCCATTGCCACGGTTACATTCCGGCGCTGGATGCCTGGGTGGTGCTGGGTTTCGATCCTCGGGAAAATCCCCAGGTCAGCCGCCCGAATGCCAAGCTGACCGTGCGTGCGGAATGGGCTGTAAAGCGCACCTTGTTTCAAGCTTTCTGTCGTAAGCCATTGATATGGCTCGATAGTTACGAATCTTCAAAACGTGTTTTGGCGTCGCTTGCCGGTGACGCCAGCGCCGGGCCGGGCTTCGATTACAAGGTCAAGGGCGAGCTGGCTTCCGCGCCGTTGCTGGACTGTTTTGTCGCGGCAGCCGGGTTTATCGAAAACCTCGGCCTGGATGTGCCCAATGCCGTGGGCCAGATGAGTTTCGCCAAAGATGACCCGGACCGATTCTTCTTCGAGGCCTTGAGCCTGTTCTGGCGAGCGCTGGAAGATCATCTGCTGGATCAATCGCCACCCGTGATGACCTACAACCGGATGTTTGCCCTGTTCAGCGAGCATTCACCGGAGAATCTCAAGTTGCTCGGCGATGAACTGCTCAGGCCAATGTCGCACTTGATGATCGATGAGTTCCAGGACGTGTCGCCGCAGATCGTTTCCTGGATTCGCGCCAGCCTGGTCGAGATCCGCAGTCGTGGCCCGGCCATGCACGTAGGGCGCGGGGCGCAACGTTCGTCATTGCTGTGTGTGGGGGACGACTGGCAATCGATTTACGGCTGGCGTGGCAGCTCGCCGAGCTACTTCATGGAGTTCAACAAGGAGTTCCCGTCGCCGAGCACGACCAAGGTGATGCTCAGCGACAATTACCGCAGCCATCAGCACATCATCGACGCGGCGGAGCACATCGTCCGCGCCGCACCGGCAATCGCCGGCAAGAAGGCCAAGGCCAGCGGAGAACCCAAGGCGTTGCTGCCGGTGAACGTCCTCGATCGGGATGACCAGGGCATGGCCCAGCGCCTGATCGAGCACTACAGAAAAGGCGATTCAATCTTGATGCTTTATCGAAAAAGTAGCGATAAGTCATTGATAGAAGAACATATTCAGTCTGTAGTTAATGTTGATTCTAGCTTGCCGTACGACGCGCGACGGCTCAAGCAACTGACCTATCACAGCGCCAAGGGCCTGCAAGCTGATGCGGTATTCCTGCTGGGAGATTGCCAGCATCTGACCAGTTCGCCTTACAAGAACCAGGTCTATCGCATGGCCGGGCTCGGCAAGGCCGGCGACAGCGAGCCCTACGACAGCGCACAGAAAGACGAGATCCTGCGTCTGGCCTACGTGGGCATCACCCGGGCGGTGAGCCATTGCTACTGGTATGTCGATGGCCAGGATACCCAGGCGGCGAATATGCCCAAGGCCTCCGACCGGATCGGCAAGGGCAAGGCGTTTTTTGCCGATCATCGTCAGGGAAAAGTGCAGGCCTGAACCTCAAGAGAGTCTTGAGTCAAAAAACCTGTGGCGAGGGAGCTTGCTCCCGCTGGGCTGCGTAGCGGCCCCAAAAATGCGACAAGCATTGCCGATTTTTGTGAGCGCTGCGCACTCAAGCGGGAGCAAGCTCCCTCGCCACAACAAGCTCGCTCGCCACAAAAGTTGCGAGGGTCGCGATCCCGGCCTATGGTCCAAGCGAGGCTTTGATTGCGACGAGGCGCTCGACTCGCTTCAGGTCGCTGTCCATCCAGTGCGGATACCCGTAGCGAGGTGACGACATGCCGAACAACTCCCGTCCCGCCGTGCTCGAACTGATCGGCAATACGCCGCTGGTGCGTATCAGCCGCTTCGATACCGGCCCATGCACACTGTTCCTCAAGCTTGAATCGCAGAACCCCGGTGGTTCGATCAAGGATCGCATCGGCCTGGCGATGATCGATGCCGCCGAGCGCGACGGTCGCCTGCGCCCCGGCGGTACCATCGTCGAGGCCACGGCCGGCAACACTGGCCTGGGGCTGGCCCTGGTCGGTCGCGCCAAGGGCTATCGGGTGGTACTGGTGGTGCCGGACAAGATGTCCACCGAGAAAGTCCTTCACCTCAAAGCGATGGGCGCCGAGGTGCATATCACCCGCTCCGACGTCGGCAAGGGCCATCCCGATTATTACCAGGACGTCGCTGCGCGGCTGGCCAAGGACATTCCCGACGCCTTCTTCGCCGATCAGTTCAACAACCCGGCCAACCCGCTGGCCCACGAGTGCAGCACCGCGCCGGAGATCTGGGCGCAGACTCAGCATGATGTGGATGCCATCGTGGTCGGTGTCGGTTCGGCTGGCACGCTGACCGGGCTGACTCGTTTCTTTCAGCGCGTACAACCGAATCTGGAAATGGTGCTGGCCGATCCGGTCGGCTCGGTGATGGCCGAATACAGCCGCAGCGGCACCCTCGGTACGCCCGGTTCCTGGGCGGTGGAGGGCATCGGCGAGGATTTCATTCCGTCGATTGCCGACCTTTCCAGCGTGCGCAAGGCCTATTCGATCAGCGACGAGGAAAGCTTCGATCATGCCCGCCAACTGCTGCGCGCCGAAGGCATTCTCGGCGGCTCTTCGACTGGCACCTTGCTGGCGGCGGCATTGCGTTACTGCCGCGAGCAGACCGAGCCGAAGCGGGTGGTCAGTTTCGTTTGCGACACCGGCACCCGTTATCTGTCGAAGATCTACAACGACCAGTGGATGAACGATCAGGGCCTGCTTGCGCGCAAACGCTACGGCGATTTGCGTGACCTGATCGCGCGGCGTTTCGAGGATGGCCGGGTGGTCAGCGTCGGCCCGGACGACACCTTGCTCACCGCCTTCCAGCGCATGCGCCTGGCGGATGTGTCGCAACTGCCGGTGCTGGTGGACGGGCAGCGGCTGGTCGGGGTCATCGACGAGTCCGATATTCTGTTTGGCGTGCATGAAGACGCCACGCACTTTCGCATGACCGTGACCAGCGCGATGACCGACAAACTCGAAACCCTGCCTCCCGGCGCCAGTCTTGCTGAACTGGAGGCGGTGCTCGACCGTGGGCTGGTGGCGATCATCGCCGATACCTCGGGCTTCCATGGCCTGATTACCCGCGTCGACATGCTCAATCACTTGCGGAGATCACTGGCATGAGTCAGCACGATGAAAGCACCGCGCCACGGGGCTTTGCCACCCGTGTGATCCATGCCGGACAGACGCCGGACCCGACCACCGGGGCGCTGATGCCACCGATTTACGCCAACTCCACCTATGCGCAGCAGAGCCCCGGTGTGCACAAGGGCTTCGATTACGGGCGTTCGCACAACCCGACGCGCTTTGCCCTGGAGCGTTGCGTGGCGGACCTTGAGGGCGGCACCCAGGCGTTCGCTTTCGCCTCCGGACTGGCGGCGATCGCCACTGTGCTCGAATTGCTCGACGCGGGTGCGCACATCGTTTCTGGCAATGATTTGTACGGCGGGACTTTCCGTCTGTTCGAACGGGTGCGCCGGCGCAGCGCGGGGCATCGCTTCAGCTTCGTCGATCTGACGAACCTGACGGCCTTCGAAGCGGCGCTGCAGGACGACACGCGAATGGTCTGGGTCGAGACGCCGAGCAATCCTTTGCTCAGCCTCACTGATCTCACCGCTGTCGCACGGATCTGTCGCGAGCGCGGCATCATCTGCGTGGCGGACAACACCTTCGCCAGCCCGTGGATCCAGCGGCCGCTGGAGCTGGGCTTCGACATCGTGTTGCACTCGACCACCAAATACCTGAACGGCCACTCCGACGTGATCGGCGGCATCGCAGTGGTCGGGCAGAATGCAGAACTGGCCGAGCGCCTGGGCTTTCTGCAGAACGCAGTGGGGGCGATCGCCGGGCCGTTCGACGCATTCCTCACCTTGCGCGGGGTGAAGACCCTGGCGCTGCGCATGGAACGTCATTGCAGCAACGCGCTGGAGTTGGCGCAATGGCTGGAACGTCAGCCGCAAGTGGCACGCGTGTATTATCCGGGCCTGGCATCGCACCCGCAGCACGAATTGGCGCGGCGGCAGATGCGCGGGTTCGGTGGGATGATTTCCGTCGAGCTGAACAGCGACCTGACGGGCGCCAGGCGTTTTCTCGAGAGTGTGCGGATCTTTGCCTTGGCCGAGAGCCTGGGCGGGGTGGAAAGCCTGATCGAGCACCCGGCGATCATGACTCACGCCACCATTCCCGCAGAAACACGCGCACAGCTAGGCATCAGCGATGCGCTGGTGCGTTTGTCTGTGGGGGTGGAGGATGTCGAAGACCTACGCGCCGATCTGGGCCAGGCGCTGATGCAAGTTGCGGCGATGCATTCCTTGTAGCAGCTGTCGAGCAGCGCGAGGCAGCGTTCGGCGGCGAAGCCGTCGTGAATCCGGTTGACATAGTCTGCCTGATACACCGTGAGTTCTGATTTTACGACGGCTTCGCCGCCGAACGCAGCCTCGCAGGCTCGACAGCTGCTACAAGCCGATCGGGCTCGGCAGCTGCTACAAAAAGCCCGCTAAATCGATAAGCGGGCTTTTTGTCGGGTGTTGGCTGTCAGGCATAACTCCTGAGCGTCTGCGGAGGAATGAACGCTTCCAGCTCATCCTCGACCGCTTCGATAATCCGCTCTACATCGGCAGCGTTCATGACCGTTGCACAAGGAATGCCGGCAATGGCGATCATGGTTTCGCCGCTGGCTCGGTCGAACAGGCGAGCAACCATGCTGCCCGGTGCATCCATGGTCGCCTCGAAACCCATGGGATGAAAATGCCAGCGCATCAGCTGGCAGGCATTTGGAAAAGTAACCTTGCTGAATGAACCTTGATTCATGTGTTGCCCACCTTCYTCATCGAGCGCTTCCTTTAGCTCATGTTAGGAGGGAAGAGCCTTCAATGGCTCAACCGGTGACTGTCTTTAAAAGTAGCACCCGGATGTGAAAATCATGTGGAATTTTTCAGACCGTTCAGCGATTGGTTCAGTTTTTTTGATGCAGGTCATGAGATACGGGCATCTCGGCCAAGGGCCAGCATTGCCGGGCTGGGCATCCCATTGGTCGTTGAAGCCCGGACAGAACTTCGGCAAGCTCGGTTTTTTCTCGTCGAGTCCTCTATGCACGCCGATGATGATGGTCCGTTGCAAACCCAGGCCACGGGCGACACGGTCATGCGTTACCACCTGCGCTGGAAGCACCGCGATCTGGATGGTGTGATGGCGCTTTATCACCCGGACATTCAGTACAACGACTTTTTCCAGAACCGCGTGATGGGGCTGGACGCGTTGCGCGACTACGTGCGTGACAGCATGCCCCGGGATCCGGATGAGGCGCTGGAGCACTCGGACCGTATTCGACTGGATGGCAACACGGCGTTCATTCAATACCGCATCACCCTTCGCGGCGGTGAAGGGCTGGTGTCGTTTCGGACCAGCGAGGCGATCACCGTGCGTGACGGGCTGATCTGGCGGGTCAATGAATACGCCACCCTTGTACATGAACAAACATCCGGCAAAGCCGCCCGCAACCTGCGCCCGGCGGTCAGTCGGCTCGGGTTGTCACCGCGACAGCTGAGCTTCATGGCCGAAGACTTGCAGCAGTATTTCCAGGGACAGCAGCCGTACCTGGATCCCGAACTCGACCTGCAACGGGTGGCGAAGGAGTGCGGTTACAGCCGCAATCAGATTTCCTACCTGTTGAACCAGGTGCTCGGTCAAAGCYTCTACCGTTACGTCAATCAGGCGCGGTTGCAGCATTTGCTCGCGGCACTGGACAGTGCCACTCCACCACTGCGTATCGATGAGCTGGCCTTTGCCGCAGGCTTCAATTCGCTGTCGGCGTTTTACAGCTGTTTCCGCCAGCACACCGGTCTGTCGCCCAAGGCTTACGCCAAACAAATTTCTTTGCGTGCACGCGCGCAAGACGGCCCCTGAGCCCACGCACTAGGATCGACGCCATCGAAGTGTTGAGCGGTGGAGTCTTGCATGGCAGCGTGGCGAACGATCAGTTTGTGGATGGATCAACTCGACGAGCCGATGCTGGCGCGCCCGGCGCTGGAACAGGACCTGGACGTCGACGTGGCCATCATTGGCGCCGGGTACACCGGGCTCTGGACGGCGTACTACCTCAAACGCCTGGCGCCGGGACTGAACATCGCCATCGTCGAAGCCCAAACCGCGGGGTTTGGTGCGTCGGGCCGTAACGGCGGCTGGTTGATGGGCAATCTRCTGGGTGAAGACCGCTTGCTCGCCGGACTACCGGCGGAACAACGTCGCGCCTCTTTCGATCTGTTGCACAGCATCCCTGATGAAGTAGAGATCGTCCTCGAACGAGAAGGCATTGACTGCGATTACCGCAAGGGCGGGGCGCTTTACTGTGCGGCGCGTTACCCGGAGCAGGAAGCCAGCCTGCGCAATTATCTGGACGCGCTCTACCGCCAAGGGCTGACCGAGGCCGACTACCGCTGGCTCAGCCCCGAGCAATTGGCGCAACAGATCAGAATTGCCAAACCTTATGGCGGTATCTATGCACCGCACGTGGCGACCATTCACCCGGCAAAGTTGGTGCGAGGTCTGGCACGGACGGTGGAGCTCATGGGGGTCAACATTTATGAAAACAGCCCGGTCACCCAGTGGCAGTCGGGCAGTTTGCGTACCGCCCGCGCGCAGGTTCGCAACCGCTGGATCGTGCCGGCGGTAGAAGGTTACGCGGTCACGTTGCCGCCGCTGGGTCGTTATCAATTGCCCGTGCAGAGTTTACTGGTGGCGACCGAACCGCTGTCCGCCGCGACCTGGGACGACATCGGCCTCAGCCATGGTCAGGCGTTCAGCGAAAGCAGCCGCCAGGTCACCTACGGCCAGCGCACGGCCGACAACCGTCTGGTGTTTGGCGCCCGTGGCGGCTATCAGTTTGCCGGCAAGTTGCGCCATGACTTCGAGCTGAGCGCCAGCGAAGTGCAGTTACGACGCTACCTGTTCGGTGAACTCTTCCCGCAGCTCAAGAACGTGCGAATCACCCACGCCTGGGGCGGAAACCTAGGGATGTCCCGGCGCTTCAAGCCGCACATGCTCTGCGATCAGGCCAGCGGCATCGCCTTGTCGGGCGGTTATGGCGGGGAAGGCGTGGGTGCCAGCAACCTCGGCGGGCGGACGCTGGCCGATCTGATTCTTCGGCGCGATACCGAGTTGGTGCGCCAGCCGTGGGTGATTACGGAGGGCGGTCTCGACGCGCTCAAGGCCTGGGAGCCGGAGCCCTGCCGCTGGCTGGGCTACAACGCAATCATCCGCAGCTTCGTTCACGAAGACCAGACCCTGGCCAATCCGTCCACCGCGCCCTGGCGTCGCAAACTGGCCTGCCGGGTCGCGGGGTTCATGGAAGGTTTCATGCGCTGAACGGCGATGCACTGATGTTGCCGGCCAACAGCCTCGGCATCTGGGACATCCAGGAAACCGTGCGCAAGACCTACGTTTTGATTTTTTGATCTCTGATTGCCTGCCAGTTCTCCAATAAAAAGAAAACAACCCATACAGGAATCGACCCATGATCCGAAAGACACTGACGCTTGCTCCACTTGCGCTCGTCGCGACCCTCAGTCAGGCCGCCGAGACCGTGAAAATCTACAACTGGTCGGACTACATCGCCCCGGACACCACAAAAAACTTCCAGAAAGAAACCGGTATCGCCTTCAGTTACGACGTCTTCGACAGCAACGAAACCCTGGATGGCAAGTTGATGACCGGCACATCCGGGTATGACGTGGTATTCCCGTCCAACCACTTCATGGCCCGACAGATTGAGGGCGGGGTTCTGAAGAAACTCGACAAGAGCCAGCTGCCGAACTGGAAAAACCTCAACCCGGTGTTGCTCAAAACGTTACAAGCCAACGACCCGGGCAACGAGCATGGCTTCCCGTATTTATGGGGCAGCACCGGCATCGGCTACAACGTGGCAAAGGTCAAGGCTGTGCTGGGCGACAACGCGCCGGTGGATTCCTGGGACCTGATCTTCAAACCCGAGAACATGGCAAAACTGCAAAAGTGCGGCGTGGCGATCCTCGACAACGGGCCCGAACTGTTGCCGGCGGCGTTGARTTACCTGGGGCTGCCGCATCACAGCAAGAACCCCGAAGACTATAAAAAGGCCGAAGCGCTGCTGATGAAAGTCCGGCCCTATGTCAGCTATTTCCACTCGTCCAAATACACCAGCGACCTGGCCAACGGCGATATCTGCGTGGCCGTCGGCTTCTCTGGCGACATTCTCCAGGCGGAAAACCGCGCCAAGGAAGCCGGGAATGGTGTGGACATCGGCTATTCGATTCCCAAGGAAGGCGCGGCCATCTGGTTCGACATGGTCGCCATGCCCGCCGAYGCCCCGGACGAGAAAGCCGGTTACGCGTTCATGAACTACCTGCTGCGTCCCGACGTCATGGCCGGCATCAGCAACTACGTGCACTACGCCAACGGCAACGAACAGGCCGACCACCTGATCGATCCGGCGATCAAGAACGACACCAAGGTGTATCCGAGCCCGGAAATGATGGGCAAATTGTTTGCCCTTGAGGCGATGCCGTTGAACATCGACCGGGTGCGGACGCGGGTGTGGAACAAGATCAGGACCGGTAGCTGATCGGTCATCTTTTGTGGCCAATGGCTACGGTTGGGTTGACTGCAATGGGTTAGATTCCATGTCTCTTTCAGTAAGTAGGAGGCAATGGAATGCCTGTTTGTTCGAAAGCTGGTCATCTACGCATTGGGCGGTACTCGGAGCCTGGGCGCATCTACTTGTTAACAGCTGTGGTTCACGATCGGCAGCCAATTTTTACCGATTGGCGCTTAGGTAGGCTGGTTGCCCAACAATTACATCAGGCTCAGGAGGAGCATTGGGTAGAGTTTTTGACGTGGGTGGTGATGCCAGATCATATGCACTGTTTGGTAGAACTTCGGGATAAAACACTGGCCGAGCTGATGTGCCGAATCAAATCCCGAAGCAGTCTAGCCGTTAATCAGGCGCTAGGGCGAAGCGGGCGTTTGTGGCAGAAGGGCTATCACGATCGAGCGGTTCGGAAAGAGGAGGACGTGAAAGGTCTTGCCCGATATGTCGTTGCCAATCCTGTTCGGGCGGGACTGGTGATACGTGTTCATGATTATCCGCTGTGGGATGCGTGTTGGCTGTGATGATTTACGACTGCTGCGCAGCCGAACGCAGGCTGCGCCAGCTGCTACAAAAGCCGTGGCGTGCGCGGACCCGTAGCAGCTGCCGAAGGCTGCGTTCGGCTGCGCAGCAGTCGTGTCCTTCATAGGGTTGGTACCTCTTTTGGAAACGAACAGGTGTCCGGGGGCAACTGGGGCACCCAGAAGCGACCAGGTCAACATCGCTTGCTTCCAGGATCGCCTTACGTAGCGATGGCAAAAGGCGCGTGCGGTATTACCCGACGCGCCAGTCTGTCATTTGCTGGCGTCCAGCACGACGCGGTAACGCGCCTTGCCACTGCGTAGGTGATCAATGGCGTCGTTGATCCGGCTCATGGGAAAGTGTTCGACCTGCGGCAAGATCTGATGCCGGGCGCAGAACTCAAGCATGGTTGCTGTGTTACTGGGCGAGCCAACCGGCGAGGCGGACACACTCTTTTGTTGGGGCAGGAGGTTGAATACGTGCACTGGAATAGCGCCAGGCACGACGCCGACAAAGTGCAGGCGACCCTTGCCGCGCAGCGTGCCGAGCATGGCCGGCCAGTCGAGGTCGGCGTTGGCGGTGACCAGGAGAAAATCCAGGGTGCCGGCAATGGATTTCAGCGCGTTACTGTCGGTAGAGGCGAGCACGTTGTGTGCCCCCAGGCGCCTGGCTTCGTCCTGTTTGCTCAGCGACGAGGTAAAGGCCGTGACTTCGCAACCCCATGCGTTGAGGAAGCGTAGTGCCAGATGACCGAGGCCGCCGATTCCCACGACACCGACCCGGTCAGTGGGCTTGACGTCGAATTCCACGAGCGGGTTGAACACCGTCGAGCCTGCGCAGAACAGCGGTCCGGCCATGGCCGGGTCAAGTCCGTCCGGTATCGCAAGCGCCCAGGCCCAGTGCGAACGCAGGCGATCGGCGAAGCCGCCGTTGCTGYCGACGATGGTGGGTTGGACTGTGTTGCATAGCTGGTGGGAGCCTTCGATACACGAGGAGCAATGCATGCAACTGCCCTTGTACCAACCGATGCCCACCCGTTGCCCCACTTCGAGACCGCGTACCTGTGCGCCCACTCGCACGATACTGCCGACTACTTCGTGGCCTGGGATAAACGGGTAGTGGCTCAGGCCCCATTCGTTATCGATCATCGACTGGTCGGAGTGGCAGACGCCGCAATACTCCACGGCGACTTCCACCTCCTCGGCGCCCAATGGGCCGGGATCGTAGCTATAGCGCTCCAGCGGCGCGCCTGCCGATGTTGCGGCCCAGCCGGTAAAAGTTGTGAGTTCGGTACTGTTGCTCATGGGATACCTCCAGATCAGGAGACAGGGACTTTGGCCGTTCGGATGCGGTGGCCTGGCAAGCCAGAGCGTAATCAGTCTAGCAGGCCGCAATCACGAGCATGGTCTGAGAGCGGTGCCGGGATTAACGGGTCGTCGGAGCCCTGTCGTCGTCCACTGCGGCAACTAACTGGACGTTTAATTTGATTGATATCAATACACTGGCGCTGATACTAAGAAGTCCAAAAAAAGAGAGCCAATCAACAAAAAAACAACTTACCAATATTTAATATTTAAATATGAAATTGTCGGACAATCCGGCTGAAACCCTGTACTAAGAACAATCTTTCGACAGCACAAGCAATGTTTGCTGGAGTTCTGCGAAACAGTTCAATTTGACGTCAAAAAAAATGTAGACGTTTGATTTCGAATTGTGTCAGTTTTCATACGCCTTCATTGGGCGAGTGATAGGACGATCTCGCCAGAGATTGTCGTATCGGACAAAAACTGTTCCATTGCTAAACAAGGAAGTGTGTTTATGTCGAAAGTAAAAGACAACGCTATTGATCTTGCCGAACAGGCCTTTGCACCATTGGCTGCCGCCAGTTCTGCCTACAACCAGATCGATAGTTTCAGCCATCAGTATGATCGGGGTGGCAATCTCACGGTCAATGGCAAACCCTCCTTCTCCGTCGACCAGGCCGCTACCCAGCTGCTGCGTGACGGCGCTGCTTACCAGGACAAGGACGGCAGTGGCAAAATCGAACTTACCTACACGTTCCTGACCTCGGCCTCGTCGAGCACCATGAACAAGCACGGCATTACCGGGTTCAGCCAGTTCAATACGCAACAGAAAGCCCAGGCCGTGCTCGCCATGCAATCCTGGGCCGACGTGGCCAACGTCACCTTCACCGAGAAGTCCTCCGGTGGTGACGGTCACATGACCTTCGGCAACTACAGCGGTGGTCAGGATGGCGCAGCGGCATTCGCTTATCTGCCTGGCACGGGCGCCGGTTATGACGGTACTTCGTGGTACCTGACCAACAGCAGCTATACGCCGAACAAGACGCCGGACCTGAACAACTACGGCCGTCAGACCCTGACCCACGAAATCGGTCATACCCTGGGGCTGGCCCACCCTGGCGATTAYAACGCCGGTGAAGGTGCGCCGACCTACAATGACGCGACTTACGGGCAAGACACCCGCGGTTACAGCGTCATGAGTTACTGGAGTGAAAGCAATACCGATCAAAACTTCAGCAAGGGCGGTGTGGAAGCGTATTCTTCCGGCCCGCTGATGGACGATATCGCGGCCATCCAGAAACTCTACGGTGCCAACACCACCACCCGTACCGGTGACACCACCTACGGCTTCAACTCCAACGCCGGTCGCGACTTCTTGAGCGCATCTTCCTCGTCGGACAAAGTCGTGTTTTCGGTGTGGGATGCGGGCGGCAAGGACACCCTGGATTTCTCCGGCTTTACCCAGAACCAGAAGATCAACCTCAATGAAGCCTCGTTCTCCGACGTTGGCGGCCTGGTGGGCAACGTGTCCATCGCCAAAGGTGTCACGATCGAGAACGCGATTGGCGGCTCGGGTAGCGACCTGTTGATCGGTAACAGTGTGTCCAACGAACTGAAGGGCGGTGCCGGCAACGACATCCTCTTCGGCGCGGGCGGTGCAGACAAACTGTGGGGCGGCTCGGGTTCGGACACCTTCGTGTTCGCGGCCAGCAGCGACTCCAAGCCAGGCGCGGTCGACCAGATCCTCGATTTTGTCAGCGGCCTGGACAAGATCGACCTGACCGGCATCACCAAAGGCGCGGGCCTGCATTTCGTGAACTCGTTCACCGGTGCGGCAGGCGATGCAGTGTTGACCACTTCGGGCGGCAACAGCCTGTTGTCGGTGGACTTCTCCGGGCACGGCGTGGCTGATTTCCTGGTCAGCACCGTTGGCCAGGCGGCGTTCTCGGACATCGTGGCCTGATTCAAGGCATAAAGGAGGGCGGCGCTTTACGCGTCGCTCTCTGCCCCGATCCAGAGTAAAACGCCCTATGACCCAGAACGCTTTTACCTGCAAAACAACCGCGTGGCTGTTAGCGACGCTGATGATGTTTCTTGGAGAAGTAGCCATGGCAAGCAGTCTGAAATTAGCCGATCCGTCGGAGCTCGCCGGCAAATGGCAAGCCATTTTGAATACCGCGCAAGACTCGCCCGAGTCCCAGGCGCTGCAGGACAAACCGTCGAATGTCTGCACGATAGAGCTTAAATCGGACCAGACCCTGGGTGAGGGGGCCGATTGCTTCAGTGCCTGGCTGAACAAATCGGCGATGGGCTGGTTCCCGGAGCCGGACGGCATTGCCGTGACCGGGGAAGAAGGCTCAAGAATTGTGTTTTTCAGCCGACAGCATGAGGGGCTTTATAAAAGCACCTTGAAGTCGGGGCTGATTATTACGCTCACGCGCGCAGCGCAATAAGCGAAAGGCGTCGGACCGACGACAGGTACTGAATATAAAGACCGTTGTTGCAGTTATAAGCAGCAGATCAATAACCAAGACTCTTTAAAGTCCACAAAGAGTTGTTATTAATCTGTCAGCAATAACCGGCAAAAGAATGTCTCGACCCGTGTGCGGACAGTTAATTGGAACCTTGCCAAGTGAGGCGAGGTTTAATACCTCAGGAAAAACCAATGAAGATGGCGAAGAGCCCGGCCACCGCACCGTTATTCAAGGCACTGGGCGACTATAAGAGCATCTTGATCAGCGTCGGCTGCTTTACCGCATTGATCAACGTTCTGATGTTGGTCCCGTCGATTTATATGCTCCAGGTTTATGACCGGGTGCTGTCGTCGCAAAACGAAACCACACTGGCGATGTTGTCGCTGATGGTGGTAGGGTTCTTCGCCTTCATCGGGTTGCTGGAGACCGTGCGCAGTTTCATCGTCATCCGTATCGGCAGCCAACTGGAACGCCGTTTCAACCTGCGGGTGTATCAGGCTGCTTTCGAGCGCAACCTGTTCAAGGGTGAGGGCAACGCCGGGCAATCCCTGGGCGACTTGACCCATATTCGCCAGTTTGTCACCGGTCCGGCGCTGTTTGCCTTCTTCGATGCGCCATGGTTTCCGGTCTATCTGTTTGTGATTTTCCTGTTTAACGTCTGGCTCGGCGTATTGGCCACCGCAGGGGCGGTGTTGCTGATCGGGCTGGCCTGCCTCAACGAGGCCATGACCAAAAAGCCTTTGGGCGAAGCGGCAGGGTTTTCCCAGAAATCCAGCCAACTGGCCAYCAGTCATCTGCATAACGCCGAAACCATTCAAGCCATGGGCATGCTTGGTGCATTGCGCAAGCGCTGGTTCGGGGTGCACTCGCGTTTTCTCGGCCTGCAGAATCAGGCCAGCGATACCGGCGCGGTCATCAGTTCCTTGAGCAAAACCCTGCGCCTGTGCCTGCAATCCCTGGTCTTGGGGTTGGGCGCCTTGCTGGTGATCAAGGGCGACATGACCGCCGGGATGATGATCGCCGGCTCCATTTTGATGGGCCGGGTGCTGAGCCCTATCGATCAGTTGATTGCCGTGTGGAAACAGTGGAGCGGCGCCAAACTCGCGTACCGCCGCCTCGACGCCTTGCTGCAAGCCTTTCCTGCGAGTGACGAGGCCATGGCGCTGCCGGCGCCGAAAGGCCAGATCACGTTCGAGCAAGTCAGCGCCGGCCCGCCGGGGCAGCGGGCAGCGACCTTGCACATGGTCAATTTCAACCTCAGCGCCGGCGAAGTGCTGGGCGTGCTCGGGGCTTCCGGCTCCGGTAAGTCGACCCTGGCACGGGTGCTGGTCGGCGTCTGGCCGACGCTGGGCGGCACGGTGCGCCTCGATGGCGCGGACATTCATCGCTGGAACCGCGACGACCTCGGCCCTTACATCGGCTATCTGCCTCAGGACATCGAATTGTTCAGCGGCAGCATCGCCGAAAACATCGCCCGATTCCGTGAGGCAGACCCGCAAAAAGTCGTCGAAGCCGCGCAACAGGCTGGCGTCCATGAATTGATTCTGCGCATGCCCCAGGGCTACGACACCGTGCTCGGCGAAGACGGCAGCGGTTTGTCCGGTGGCCAGAAGCAACGGGTGGCCCTGGCTCGTGCGTTGTACGGTCATCCGAGCCTGGTGGTACTGGATGAACCGAACTCCAACCTCGATACCGTCGGCGAAGCGGCACTGGCCGGCGCCATCGCACACATGAAGGCCCGGGGCACCAGCGTGATTCTGGTCACCCATCGTTCTTCGGCCCTGGCCCAGGCCGACAAGTTGCTGGTGCTCAACGAAGGTCGCTTGCAAGCCTTCGGCCCAAGCCAGGACGTGCTGAAGGCGCTTGCCGGCAACCCGTCGGCTACCCAGGAACAATCACGTGAAAAAGCCGCGCAGGCACCGGGCGGGCTCAGCATGAGCCGGCAGTATCAGCCCACGACCAGGAATTCGGGTGTATGAGCAGCACACGCATGAACCACGACAGCGAAGCGACGATGGAACACGACTACATTGCCGAACGCCCTGAGCGCGACGCCCGTTTCTTCGCCCGCATGGGCTGGATTCTGGCGATTGTCGGCGCCGGCAGTTTTTTCACTTGGGCGAGCCTCGCGCCGCTCGATCAAGGCATCCCGGTGCAGGGCACCGTGGTGGTCTCGGGCAAGCGCAAAGCCGTGCAATCGATGAGCAACGGCGTGATCAGCCAGATTCTGGTGCGTGAAGGCCAAGTGGTGAAACAAGGCCAGCCACTGTTCCGCCTCGACCAGACCCAGGTCGCGGCCGACGTGCAATCGCTGCAAGCGCAATACCGCATGGCGTGGGCCAGCCTGGCGCGCTGGCAGAGTGAACGGGACAACCTCAAGCAGGTGAATTTCCCCGCTGAGCTGAGCAACGATCCCGACCCGCGCCTGGCGCTGGTGCTTGAAGGCCAACGGCAATTGTTCAGCAGCCGCCGCGAAGCGTTTTCCCGTGAGCAAGGCGCTTTGCGCGCGAACATCGAAGGCGCCAGCGCGCAACTGGCTGGCATGCGCCGCGCGCGCACGGACCTGACAGCCCAGGCCAGTTCCCTGCAACAACAGTTGAGCAATCTGCAGCCTTTGGCAGACAACGGCTACATCCCGCGCAACCGCTTGATGGAGTACCAGCGTCAGCTGTCGCAAGTGCAGCAACAACTGGCAGAGAACACCGGCGAAAGCGGCCGGGTGGAGCAGGGCATCCTCGAGTCCCGACTGAAGCTGCAACAGCACAGCGAGGAATACCAGAAGGAAGTCCGCAGCCAACTGGCCGACGCGCAGCTCAAAAGCGTGACCCTGGAAGAGCAGCTGACTTCCGCCGGCTTCGACCTGCAACACAGCGAAATCGTCGCCACCGCCGATGGCATTGCGGTCAACCTTGGGGTTCATACCGAAGGCGCGGTAGTACGCCAGGGCGAAAACCTGCTGGAGATTGTCCCGCAAGGCACCAGCCTGGAAGTGGAAGGGCACTTGCCGATCAACTTGATCGACAAGGTCGGCACGCACTTGCCGGTGGACATTCTGTTCACCGCGTTCAACCAGAGCCGTACCCCGCGAGTGCCGGGCGAAGTCAGCCTGATCTCCGCCGACCAAATGGTCGATGAGAAAACCGGTGCGCCGTATTACGTGCTGCGCAGCAGCGTCAGCGATCAGGCGATGGAAAAACTCAACGGCCTGGTGATCAAGCCTGGCATGCCGGCAGAAATGTTCGTGCGCACCGGTGAACGTTCACTCCTCAACTATCTGTTCAAACCGCTGCTCGACCGGGCAGGCTCCGCGTTGACCGAGGAATAAGGATGTTCGGTTGTATGAATAAGCTTTCCCTGCTCGCAGCGACCCTGGCGTTGCTGACGTGCAACAGCGCAATGGCCATGGGGCCGTTCGACATCTACGAGCAAGCGTTACGCAATGATCCGGTGTTCCTCGGTGCCATCAAGGAGCGCGATGCCGGCCTCGAAAACCGCGACATCGGCCGCGCCGGGCTGTTGCCGAGGCTGGGTTACAACTACAACAAGGGGCGTAACTCCTCCAAGGCCACCAATCTGAATGCCCGCGGTAACAGCCAGAGTGAAGATCGCAACTACAGCAGTTACGGCTCGACCCTGACCCTGCAACAGCCGTTGCTCGATTACGAGGCTTACGCTGCGTATCGCAAAGGCGTGGCGCAATCGCTGTTCGCCGATGAAAACTTCCGTGGCAAGAGCCAGGAACTGCTGGTTCGCGTGCTGGAGAATTACACCAAGGCGCTGTTCGCCCAGGACCAGATCGACATCGCGCGCGCGAAGAAAAAAGCCTTCGAGGAGCAGTTCCAGCAGAACGAGCAGATGTTCCGCCAAGGGGAAGGCACGCGCACCGACATCCTCGAAGCCGAGTCACGTTACGAGCTGGCGACCGCCGAGGAAATCGAGGCGCGGGACGAACAGGATGCGGCTCTGCGGGAACTGGGCGCCCTGGTGGGTGTAGCCGCCATCGACATTGGCGACCTGACGCCACTGGATCAGAACTTCCAGACCTTCACCCTGCAACCGGCCAACTACGACACCTGGCACGAGATGGCGGTGGCCAATAACCCGAACCTGGCTTCCCAGCGCCAGGCGGTGGAAGTGGCGCGCTATGAAGTCGAACGCAACCGCGCCGGGCACCTGCCGAAAGTCAGCGCCTACGCCTCGATGCGCCAGAACGAATCGGAAAGCGGCAACACCTACAACCAGCGCTACGACACCAACACCATCGGTATTGAAGTCAATATGCCGCTGTACGCCGGTGGTGGCGTCTCGGCCTCGACCCGGCAGGCCAGCCGCAACATGGAACAGGCTGAGTACGAGCTGGACGGCAAGACCCGGGAAACCTTGATCCAGCTGCGCCGCCAGTTCAGCGCCTGCCTGTCGGGGGTCAACAAGCTGCGCGCTTATCAGAAGGCCCTGACCTCGGCCGAAGCGCTGGTGGTCTCGACCAAACAAAGCATTCTGGGTGGTGAACGGGTCAACCTCGACGCATTGAATGCCGAACAACAACTATTTACCACCCGCCGGGATCTGGCGCAGGCACGCTACGACTATCTGATGGCCTGGACCAAATTGCATTACTACGCCGGCACCTTGAACGAACAGGACTTGGCCAAGGTGGATGAGGCGTTCGGCCAGGGCGCGAGGGCACAGTAGCCGTTAGAAAACAGTGTGGCGAGGGAGCTTGCTCCCGCTGGGCTGCGAAGCAGACCCAATGGCGGTTGCTGCGCAACCGAACGGGAGCAAGCTCCCTCGCCACAGAATCACAGCAACACGTCGCCCCTGGGGCCTAGAACTCTAAAAACGCCAAGAAAGCGAGATTTCATGCACATGGACGTACAGATCAAGCCGATGTCGGTCGGCACGCTGCTGCTCTTGATTTCATCAGCGCCGGGTTCGGCCCAGGCGCAGTACCTGGAAACCGGCACCCTCGGTGACCCGGCCAGTTGGCGTTCGGCGGAGTTCCAGCGCGATTGGGGCCTGGGGCGGATGCAGGCCGATCAAGCCTATGCCGCCGGCATCACCGGCAAAGGCGTGAAAATCGGCGCGGTGGATTCCGGTTTCGATTCCAGCCATCCCGAATTCGCCGCCGACCGTTATCACGCCGTGACGGCCAGCGGCAGCTATGTCGATGGTCAAGCGTTCAACGTCGACGGCACGCTAAACGCCCAAAACGACTCCCACGGTACCCACGTCACCGGCACCATGGGCGCGTCCCGGGATGGCAGCGGCATGTACGGCGTGGCGTTCAACGCACAAATCTACGTCGGCAACACCAACAAGAACGACAGTTTCCTGTTCGGTCCCACCCCCGACCCGCGCTACTTCACAGCTGGACCTGAGCGGCAGCCTCGGTTGGCAGCACAACCTGAGCAACACCGATTCCGAAGAACACCTGGCGTTTGCCAGCGGTGGCGCACCGTTCGCGGTGCAGAGCTCGCCGCTGGTTCGTGATGCGGCGCTGGTGGGCGCCCATGCCTGCCTGGTCTCGAGTCGGGACATTCGGTTGAACCTCGATTACACCGGCCAACTGGCCAGCCGCGAGAAGAGCCATGGAGTAGGGCTGAGTCTCAATTGGCAGTTTTAGTAGCAGGACAAGACACGCCTTTGAAGGCCCAAGGATCTTTGCAACACAACTAAGGACGGTAGCTTGATGGATAACAAGTACAACAAACTTGCCTTGCTCTGTGCACTGGCAACCCTGGGCACCGCACACGCGGGACCCTACGTGGAAAACGGCAGGGTCGGTGACCCGAACAGTTGGCGCAGCGCGGAGTTCAACGCCGACTGGGGGCTGGGGGCGATCAACGCTCAGGATGCCTATGCGGCCGGTTACACCGGCAAAGGGGTGAAACTGGGGATCTTCGACCAGCCGGTCTACGCCTTGCACCCGGAGTTTTCCGGGGCCAACAAGGTAATAACCCTGGTCACCAGTGGCATCCGCGAGTACACCGATCCGTACATTCCGGTCAAAGCCGGGGACGCCTTTCTCTATGACGGTTCGCCTTCAGTAGGTTCCAACGGCAAACTCGGCGCCCACGGCACCCACGTTGGCGGGATCGCCGCGGGCAGTCGCGATGGCGGACCGATGCACGGCGTCGCCTTTGGCGCGCAAATCATCAGCGCTGACAACGGCGACCCAGGCCCGGAAGACGGCATCATCCGTGGCAACGACGGCGCGGTGTACAAGGCCGGCTGGGACGCCCTGATCGCCAGCGGCGCGCGGATCATCAACAACAGCTGGGGCATCGGCATCACCGACCGCTTCGACCTCGGAGGCCGGGACCCGGCATACCCGCACTTCACCGTGCAGGACGCGCAGCTGCAATTCAACGAAATCCAGACCTTGCTCGGGACCAAACCCGGCGGCGCCTACGACGGCGCCATTGCGGCGGCCCGCAGCGGCATCGTCACGATCTTCGCCGCCGGCAACGACTACAACCTCAACAACCCGGACGCCATCGCCGGCCTCGGTTACTTCGTCCCCCAGATCGCGCCGAACTGGATGACCGTCGCCGCGTTGCAGAAGAACCCGGACATCAACAGCCCCGACCTCTACACCATCAGCACCTTCTCGTCGCGCTGCGGCTACACCGCGAGTTTCTGCGTGTCGGCACCGGGCAGCCGCATCTATAGCTCGATCATCAGTGGCACCAATGCCGATAACCTGACCACCGGCTACGCCAACTACAACGGCACCTCGATGGCGGCGCCGCACGTTGCCGGCTCGGTGGCAGTGTTGATGGAACGCTTCCCGTACATGACCGGCGCGCAAGTTGCCAGCGTGCTGCGCACCACCGCCACCGACCTCGGCGCACCCGGCGTCGACGCACTGTACGGCTGGGGCATGATCAACCTGCGCAAAGGCATCGATGGCCCGGCGATGTTCGTCACCGAGCAGGACATTCACGAGGAGTTCCGCATCAACGGCGCCTACGGCTCCAGCCAGTTTGTCGCGGACTTGCCGGGTATCGGCGCGATCATCGATGCTGGCAAACCCACCGAGCGCGTGTGCAATGACGTGCATTGCGGGCTCGACTATTGGCGTAACGACATTTCCGGCCATGGCGGCCTGACCAAGCAGGGCATCGGCACGCTGGTGCTGACCGGCGCCAACACCTACACCGGCCCGACCCTGGTCAATCAGGGCCGATTGGCGATCAACGGTTCGCTGCTGTCGGCCGTCACCGTCAACAACAGCGGCATCCTTGGCGGTAACGGCAGCATCGCGGCACTGACCGCGAAAAGCGGCGGTACTGTAGCCCCCGGCAATTCCATCGGCACCTTGCAGGTGGCGGGCGACGTGACCTTCGAACCTGGTTCGACCTACGCCGTAGAACTGTCGCCCACCAGCAGCGACCGGATCATCGCCGGCGGCAAGGCGATCATTGACGGCGCAACGGTCAGCCTGTCGCTGGAAAACAGCCCGACGCTGCTGACCACCGGCGAGGCGAAAACCCTGCTCGGCAATCAGTACAACATCCTGCAAGCGGCCGGCGGAATCGAAGGGCGCTTCGGAGCAGTGCTGCCGGATTACCTGTTTATCGGTGGCACCCTCGACTACGCGACCAACGGCATTCAACTGGCCGTCGAGCGTAATGCGACGTCCTTCACCAGCGTTGGCCAAACCCCGAACCAACGCGCCGTGGCCGCTGCCGCCGAGCAACTGGGCGCAGGCAATCCGCTGTACGAAACCCTGCTGCTGTCGCCGACCGCAGCTGTCGCGCAACAAGCGTTCCAGCAGCTGTCTGGCGAGATTCATCCGGCGATCGGCACGCTGCTGATCAACGACAGCCACTACCTGCGCGATGCCGTCGGCGAACGTTTGCGCGAGCATGATCTGTTCGACGCCGGCGCACCGACCGATGACCGCAGCAATGCCTGGCTCAAAGTGCTCGGCGCCTGGGGCAAGAGCGATGGCGGGCATGACAACGCCAGTTCCAACAGCTCCATCGGCGGGCTGCTGGCCGGTGTCGATGGCTTGATCACTGAACATACGCGCTTGGGTTTCGTCACTGGTTACAGCGACAGCTCATTGAGCATGGGCGATGGCACGCACTCTTCAGCTTCGGTCGACAGCTATCACTTGGGCGCCTACCTGGGCCATGAGATCGACGCGCTGCGCCTGAGTGTCGGCGGCGCTTACAGCTGGCATCGCATCGACGTCAAACGCGACCTGCAATTCGGTGACGTCAGCGGCAAGCAGAAATCCAAACGCGATGCGACCACCGCACAACTGTTCACCGAAGCGGCCTATCGCCTGGACCTGCAACCGCTGGCACTGGAGCCGTTCGCCAACCTGGCCTACGTGCATTTGAACAGCGACAGCTTCAGCGAAAAAGGTGATGCCGCCGCACTCAAGGGCGGTGAAAACAACCGCGATGCGGTGCTCTCGACCCTCGGTCTGCGGGCGAGCAAAGCCATTGCGCTGTCCGACCAGCATCAGTTGGAACTGTCCGGCACGCTCGGCTGGCAGCACAACCTGAGCAGCACCCGTTCCGAAGACCACCTGGCCTTCGTCAACGGCAACACCGCGTTCAGCGTGCAAAGCGTGTCCATGGACCGCGATGCCGCGGTGGTCGGCGCCCGTGCCGGACTGGCGCTGGGCCGCGATACCCGTTTGAACCTGGATTACAACGGGCTGCTCGGCTCCCGGGAAAAAGACCACGGTGTGGGCCTGACCCTGGACTGGCAGTTCTGATTTGACGCAAAGGAAGCCACAACATGGGACTGTTTGATTACAAAAATGCCGGCAGTGCGGCCGGCAAGGCGTTGTACTCCGACGCGATCGCGCTGACGCTCTACGCGTACACGCCCACCGGCCAGCCACTGCCAGCGACCGCTTGGGCGCCGATTGGCGCGGCAGCCCTGGGCTATCAGGGCAAGGTGGGGCCTCAAGGCACCTTCTATGGCGAGAAGGACGGTTTCACCAGCGCCGAAGCCGAAATCCTCGGTAAATACGACGGGGCAGGGCAGCTGATCGGCCTCGGCATTGCGTTCCGTGGCACTGGCGGCCTGGGTTACAGCGACACCTTCGGCGACGTGAAAAACAACCTGCTGGCCGCGGTCGGACCGGCGGATTACGCGAGCAACTACGCGAAAAACGCCTTCGATACCTTGCTCAAAAGCGTCGCCGCGTTTGCCATCGCCCACGGCCTGAGCGCCAAGGACGTGCTGGTCAGCGGGCACAGTCTCGGTGGGCTGGGGGTCAACAGCCTGGCGGAGTTGAGCGGCAATAACTGGGGTGGTTTCTTCAAGGACGCCAACTACATCGCCTTTGCCTCGCCGACCCAAAGCGCCACCGGCAACAACGTGCTGAACATCGGTTACGAGAACGACCCGGTGTTTCGCGTGCTCGACGGCACCACTTTCAGCAGTGGCTCGCTGGGCAAGCACGACGGTCATCAGGATTCGGCGACCAACAACATCGTCAACTTCAATGACCAGTACGCGTCCACCGCGCAGAATCTGGTGCCGTTCAGCATCCTCAACCCGCTGAACTGGTCGGCCCATGGCTCGTTGGGCTATGCCGACGGCTTGAACCGGGTGATCGACTCGCGCTTCTACGACCTCACCGACAAGGACTCGACGCTGATCGTGTCCAACCTGTCGGAGTCGTCCCGAGGCACCACCTGGGTCGAAGACCTGGGCCGCAGCGGCGAGCCCCACACCGGCAGCACGTTCATCATCGGCACCGACAGTAATGACTGGCTCAAGGGCGGCGCCGGCAATGACTTCATCGAAGGTCGAGACGGTAACGACCGGTTCCGCGATGACGGCGGCTACAACCTGCTGCTGGGCGGCAAGGGCAGCAACACCTTCGAGCTGCAGAAGCCGTTGCAGAACTTCAGCTTTGCCAATGACGGCGACGGCACCCTGTATGTGCGCGACGCCTACGGCGGCATCAGCATGACCCGCGACATCGGCGCGCTGGTGAGCAAGGAATCGGGCTCGTGGTGGGGCAGCAAGGAGGTGACCTACAACGTCACCGCCAATGGCTTGCTCAATGGCACGGAACTGACCCACTACAACCATTCGCTCAACGGCGATGCCTTCAGCAACACGCTGGTGGCCAGCGTCGACGGTGACTGGCTGTTCGGCAATGCCGGCGACGACCTGCTGCGCAGCGATAAAAGCCATGTGACCTTCGTCGGCGGCACGGGCAATGACGTGATGCATGCCTCGGGCGGCGGCAACACCTTTTTGTTCAGCGGCGCCTTCGGTTTCGACGCGATCAATGGCTACCAGGGCAGCGACAAACTGGTGTTCATGGGCGTCCAGGGCGCGGGGCAGGGCTATGACTACACCCAGCACGCTTCACAGGCCGGCAACGACACGGTGCTGAAGATTGGCGATTACGCCGTGACGCTGGTGGGGGTGGGACTGGATAACCTGTCGGCTTCGGGAATTACGTTTGCGTAAAGGCGGCATGCACTAGAGGCTCCGGGGCGCCTCGTGATCGAGGCGTCCTGGCTGTGAGCTATCTCTGACAATTCCAACAAAGAGAGAGGCAATACCAATGGGTGTGTATGACTACAAGAACTTCGGCGCAGCAGACTCCAAGGCGTTGTTCAGCGACGCCATGGCGATCATGCTGTATTCCTATCACAACCTCGACAACGGTTTCGCCACCGGTTACCAGCAAAACGGTTTCGGCCTGGGCTTGCCGGCCACCCTCGTGACCGCGCTGATCGGCGGCACCGACTCCCAGGGCGTGATTCCCGGCATTCCCTGGAACCCCGATTCGGAAAAGGCCGCGCTCGACGCCGTGCAAAAGGCCGGCTGGACCCCGATCACGGCCACGCAACTGGGCTATGACGGCAAGACCGACGCTCGCGGAACCTTCTTCGGCGAGAAGGCCGGTTACACCAGCGCGCAAGTGGAGATCCTCGGCAAGTACGACGCCCAGGGTCATCTCACGGAAATCGGCATTGCCTTTCGTGGCACCAGCGGCCCAAGGGAAATCCAGATCGGCGATTCCATCGGTGATGTGATCAACGATCTGCTGGCGGCGCTCGGCCCCAAGGATTACGCAAAAAACTATGCGGGCGAAGCCTTCGGCAATTTGCTCGGCAAAGTCGCGGCGTTTGCCCAGGCCAATGGCCTTGCGGGCAAGGACGTGCTGGTCAGCGGCCACAGCCTCGGCGGGTTGGCGGTCAACAGCCTGGCGGACTTGAGCAGCGAAAAATGGTCCGGGTTCTATCAGGATTCCAACTACATCGCCTACGCCTCACCGACCCAAAGCAGCAGCGACAAAGTGCTGAACATCGGTTATGAAAACGACCCGGTGTTCCGCGCGCTCGATGGCTCGTCGTTCAACCTGGCTTCGGTGGGGGTGCACGACGCTCCCAAGGATTCAGCGACCGATAACATCGTCAGCTTCAACGACCACTACGCCTCGACGGCGTGGAATGTGTTGCCGTATTCCATCACCAACATCGCCACCTGGATTTCACACTTGCCCACCGGTTACGGCGACGGCATGACCCGGGTGCTGGAGTCCAAGTTCTACGACCTGACCAGCAAGGACTCGACGATCATCGTCGCCAACCTCTCGGACCCGGCGCGAGCCAACACCTGGGTCCAGGACTTGAACCGCAACGCCGAAACCCACAAAGGCAGCACCTTCATCATCGGCAGCRACGGCAATGACCTGATCCAGGGCGGCAAGGGCAACGACTACATCGAAGGCCGCGACGGTAACGACACCTTCCGCGACAGTGGTGGCTACAACATCCTGTTGGGCGGCAAGGGCAGCAACGTGCTGGACCTGCAGCAGTCGGTGAAGAATTTCGTCTTCGCCAATGACGGTGTCGGCAACCTGTACGTGCGCGACGCCAATGGCGGCATCAGCATCACCCGCGACATCGGTAGCATCGTCACCAAGGAGCCGGGGTTTCTCTGGGGCGTGTTCAAGGATGACGTGACCCACAACGTCACCGCCAATGGCCTCACCGTCGGCAGCAACCTGACCCAGTACGCCTCGAGCGTGAAGGGCACCTCCGGCACCGACACTCTCAAGGCCCATGCAGCGGGCGACTGGTTGTTTGGCCTGGACGGCAACGACCACTTGATCGGCAGCGCCGGCAACGATGTGTTTGTCGGCGGGGCGGGTAATGACCTGATCGAGTCGGGCGGCGGGATTGATACTTTCCTGTTCAGCGGCGCGTTTGGCCAGGACCGGGTGGTGGGCTACCAGGCCAACGACAAACTGGTGTTCCTCGGGGTTCAGGGCGTTGCGCCAAACGACGACTTCCGCGCCCATGCCACGGCGGTGGGGCAGGATACGTTGCTGACGTTTGGCAGTGATTCGGTGACCCTGGTGGGTGTCGGGCTGGACAGTTTGTCCAGTAGCGCGATTGTGATCGCCTGAGGGTGAGGCGGCGCCGGTAAGGGCCTCTTCGCGAGCAAGCTTCGCTCCTACATTGGAATCCATTTCCCCTGTAGGAGCGAGGCTTGCCCGCGAAGAACGATAACGCGGTAATCCTGCCTGTCCCCGTGACTCACTGGCCACACCCGGACTCGAATACCTGCCTCAACAGCAACTGGCCCTAAAGCATCAGCCCATCCACGCGTTATCCTTATGACGCCGGTGCTGCATGCCGCCATTGAGTACAGGAGATTTTGCAACGTGAGTAACAGCAAGAGGTACACCTTCGGTCTGGCGCTGGCCTTGTTATCGGCAGCCGCCGCCGCAGAACTGCCTCAGAGCTCGATTCTGACCCGTTACGGGGTCACCTCCGATCAACTGCCGAAACCGCCAGCAACCGAAACCGCCAAGCCCGTCGAAGAAAAAAGCCGCTTCCAGCTCCAGCCGGAACAGCCCTGGGTGACCGTGCGCCTGGGTGACGGCAAACAACCGGAGAAGACCGGCAATATCAGCATCGACCGTTCGATGCAGCAGGAACTGGAACGCTGCCAGCGGATGCAGGAACAACTGCTTCGGCGTGGCGGGCAATACATTTCCTGCGATAACAGCATTCCGGGCACCCACTAAATCTATTAATGCCGGACAATTAAGCCGTAATGCGATCTGTAGCAGCTGTCGAGCTTGCGAGGCTGCGTTCGGCTGCAGAGCAGTCGTAAAACCAGACATTGCGGTGCATCAGGCAGACCGCGTTAGCCGGATTCACGACTGCTTCGCAGCCGAACGCAGCCTCGCAAGCTCGACAGCTGCTACGGCGAACGCACAAAGAGTGCGTTGCGGCTGAACTGACCGGCATTAGCCCCTGAGCGCCCGTTACTGCATCGGCGTTCAATAACCCTGCGCGCGATCGATCTCGCCGAGCATCGGCTCACCCCGTTGATGCCGGCGGATGTTCTCCAGCAATACCCCGAACGCGCTTTCCGGCTGGGTCATCGCGGCGATATGCGGTGTCAGCAGAATCTGCGGGTGGTGCCAGAACGGATGATCTACCGGTGCCGGTTCCTGTTGCAGCACATCAAGGACTGCGCCGCTCAAGTGCCCGCTGTCCAGCGCTTCCAGCAGATCCTCTTCGATCAAATGCCCACCACGGCCCATGTTGATCAGCGCCGCGCCCTTGGGCAGTTGCTCAAACAGGTTGCGATCAAGAATGCCCTGGGTCTGTTCGGTCAGCGGCAACACACACAACAGAATGTCGCACTGGCTGAGGAACGCCGACAGTTGCGCGTTGCCGGCATAGCAATCGACCCCCGGAATGTGATGGGCACTGCGCGCCCAGCCAGACAAGGCAAAGCCCAGCGGTTGCAAGGTCGCCAGAATCTGCTGCGCCTGGGCGCCGAGCCCCATGACCCCGACCCGACGTTTGGCCGCCGGTTGCAGCAAGTGCGCCTGCCAGCAGCGGGCCATTTGTTGCTGGCGGTAGCGCAGCATGTCGCGGTGCAGGCTGAGTACGGCAAAAGTCGCGTATTCGCACATGCCACGGGTGATGCCCGGATCCAGCAGACGCACCACCGGCAAGCTCGCCGGCAAGCGACCGAGGTCGAGTTGATCGACGCCGGCGGACAAGGCAAACAGCACTTGCAGATTCGGCAGCACAACGTCGAGATCGTCAGGTGCCTGCCACGCGGCCAGGTATTGAATGTCCTTCGGGTCGCCGATGTCCGGCCAGGCGCGCCATTCAATATCCGGGGCGTGTTCGGCAAACAGCGCTTGCCACTGTTTGCCGCGCACAGGGTCAGCTTTATACAGCAGGGCCATGGGCATTTCCTGAAAGGTGAAGGGAGTTGATCCGAATTTCTCAGGGGGCAAGTTCGGCGTAGTTCGTTTCGCGCAAGCCTTAACCTGAACACCATCGCAACCACTTCCCGGTTGCCGGACTCACGATGGGAAATGCCATGAATAGCAAAGTCGACGAAACCCCTCATTTGCTCCGTCAGCGCGATCAATTCGTGCCACGTGGCCTGGTTACCGCGCATCCGTTGGTGATCGATCGGGCCCTGGGTTCAGAATTGTGGGACGTGGACGGCAAGCGCTACCTGGACTTTGTCGGCGGTATCGGTGTGCTTAACATCGGTCACAACCACCCGAAGGTGGTCGCGGCGGTGCAGGCGCAGTTGCAAAAAATCTCCCACGCCTGTTTTCAGGTGGTGGCCTATAAGCCTTATCTCGACCTGGCCCAGCGCCTGTGCGAAATGATCGGCGGCCAGGACGCTTATAAAGCAGCGTTCTTCACCTCCGGCGCCGAAGCGGTGGAAAACGCGGTGAAGATTGCCCGCGCCCACACCAACCGCTCGGCGGTGATCGCCTTTCGTGGTGGGTTCCATGGCCGGACCTTGCTCGGCACCACGCTGACCGGCATGAGCCAGCCGTATAAACAGAACTTCGGGCCGTTCGCGCCGGAGGTTTTCCACACTCCGTATCCGAATGCCTATCGCGGCGTCACCAGCGACATGGCGCTCAAGGCACTGGACGAGTTGTTGGCGACCCAAGTGGCGCCTGAGCGGGTCGCGGCGATCATCATCGAACCGGTGCAGGGCGATGGCGGTTTCCTTGCGGCACCGGCGGAGTTTCTTCAGGCCCTGCGCGCGCTGACTGAAAAGCACGGCATCGTGCTGATCCTCGATGAGATCCAGACCGGTTTCGGGCGTACCGGCAAATGGTTCGGTTTCCAGCACGCCGGGATTCAGCCGGATCTGGTCACCGTGGCCAAGAGCCTGGCCGGCGGTTTGCCGCTGTCCGGTGTGGTCGGCAAAGCCGAGATCATGGACGCGCCATTGCCAGGCGGCCTCGGCGGTACTTACGGCGGCAACGCGCTGTCGTGCGCGGCGGCGCTGGCGGTGATCGAAGCCTACGAGCAAGAGCAGTTGCTGGCCCGTGGCGAAGCGTTGGGCGAGCGTCTGCGTCAGGGACTGTTGCGCTTGCAGGCCCGTTACCCACGGATCGGCGACGTGCGCGGCAGCGGCTTCATGCTGGCGATCGAGCTGATCAAGGATGACGAGGCACGGACCGCAGATGCCGACCTCAACCAACGACTGATCGATGAAGCCCGGGCCGGTGGCCTGTTGGTAATCAAGTGCGGCGTGCAACGCAACGTGTTGCGCTTCCTCGCGCCACTGGTGACCAGCGAAGCACAGATCGATGAAGCGTTGCAGATTCTCGACGCGGCACTGGCACGAGTCTTGAACTGAGCTCACGCCAGCTCACGGGCGCTGCCACACGGCATCGCCCGTGAGCATTTATGGAGCATGGATTGATGGAATGCATCATCGGAGGCTTTACACACCATGGGGCTGACTGATTATCGAGCGTTGCTGATCGATTGCGATGAGGTGCTGGTGGATCGCGATTCCGGAGTCTGGGCGGCGTTGCAGCCGCTGCTCGACAGCCGTGGCGGTCACCCGGACAAGGCACAGGTGCTGGCCGAATTCAGCGAGGTGGTGCGGGCGCTGTACCCGCGTTTCGGCGAGTTGGGCTTCAGTGGTTTGCTGTGTTTCGCCCACCGTCAATTGGCCGAGCGCTGGGCGTTGAAAGCCAGTTGGGAGGAGGGCATGAGCTTCGCCCGGTCCGTCGTCGGCTGGTCGTTGTTCGAGGATGCACCCGGCGCCATGCTGTACTTGCGCAAGTTTTATCGCCTGCTGGTGCATGGCGACCGTGACGCCGAAGATCGCGGCCTGCTGTGCGAACGCCTGGGGATCATGCCCGACGATTTTATTTCCCTGGCAAGCGACCCATTGCAGGACCATGACTGGCTGGCGGCCAATGACCTTGATGCCAACACCATCCTCCAGGTAACCCGGCCTGGCGCCCGGCAACCGGGGGCGGGGGCGGTCTGCCTGATCTGTCGCGGCCGGGCCAGACAACCGTCGCCGTGCGCGGCGGATTACTGCATTAACAGCATGGCGGATCTGGTGGCTCAGCATCAGCTGTCTTTACGGCGCTGATTTTGCTAGAAGATTGTCTTACAAACGGCAGTCAAGAGGTACGCAATGGAAGGTTTAGTAAAACTGGACCGAATCGACATCAGCATCCTGGTTGAGCTGCAAAAGGACGGGCGCATGACCAACGTCAGCCTGGCCGATGCCGTGGGCCTGTCGGCCAGCCCCTGCCTGCAACGGGTCAAGCGGCTGGAGTCGGCCGGGTATATTTCCAGCTACAAGGCTCACCTGAACCTGGCCAAGATCACCGACTCGGTCACGGTGTTCACCGAGATCACCTTGAGCGACCACAAGCGCGAAGACTTCGCCAAGTTCGAGTCCAATATCCGTCTGGTCGACGAAGTGCTCGAATGCCACCTGATCAGCGGTGGCTACGATTACCTGGTACGCTTCATGACACGCAGCATCCAGCATTATCAGGAAGTGGTCGAAAGCCTGCTGGACAAGAACATCGGCATCTCCAAGTATTTCAGCTACATCGTCATCAAGTCACCCGTACTGAAGGACGGCGTGCCGCTGCGCAAATTGTTGCGGCACTGAAGCTGACTCCACATCCCCCATTCCCTTGCAGCCTGCCGCGCCTTCGAAAGAGGCGCGCGACGGGCTCTGTGTAGCAGCTGCCGAGCAGCGCGAGGTGGCGTTCGGCTGCGTAGCAGTCGTAAACCCTGAATGCACGGTGTACCTGACGGATCGCAGTGACTGATTTTGCGGCTGCTTCGCCGCCGAACGCCGCCTCGCGCTGCTCGACAGCTGCTACGGAGAATTCGGTTTGGGCATGCACCTCAATCGGACATCGGGGCCGCACAACCGCTTCAACACGCTTCATGCTGGCGCAGGCCGTATAAACCGCTGTTTACGCGGCGAAAACAGTCTTCGTTTGCGTTACGGGCGATGAATTCGGAACAAAGCGCAAAATCGCCTGCGTTGTAATGCGTTCAGAGAGAGGGGCAGGTCGTTGCACGGTTTCAGTTCAACACTGTCGTTCTATCGAAAGGAAGGTCAGGTACCCTTGCCGCGGGCGCCGTCGCAGCTGCCGGCATCGGAAGTTGCCAGGCTGAAGAAACAGGGCTGAGCCAGCGGTAGTCCACTGACCAAGACATGAGTGACTGATATGACCCTATCCACAAGCGTGGCAGGGCAGGCGGGAAGTGTTTCCCCTGCGYTGGCCACCAGCGTTGCCAAAACCAACACCCGGATGTTGGCCATCGATGCCTTGCGCGGCTTCGTCATGCTGTTGATGCTCATCGACCATGTGCGCGAAACCTTTCTGCTGCACCGTCAGGTCACCGACCCGATCGATGCGCTGAGCGTGACCCCGGACCTGTTCTTCACCCGCCTGCTGAGCACCCTTTGCGCCCCGGTGTTCATCTTCCTCACCGGGTTGTCGGCCTGGCTCTACAGCCAGAAACACACGGCCAGTGAAACCTCGGTGTTTCTGCTCAAGCGCGGGCTGTTCCTGGTGTTTCTGGAGCTCACATTCGTGTGCTTTGCCTGGAACGCCGAGTTCCCGCCCAAGACGCTGTGGCTGCAAGTGATCTGGTGCATTGGCATTTGCATGATCGTGCTTGCCGGGTTGCTGCACTTCAAGCGCGGTTGGCTGATCGTGCTCGGGGTGGCCATTGTCGCCGGGCACAACCTGCTCGATGGCGTGACCGTGGGGCCGGAGTCGCCGTTCTTCGTGCCGTGGTCGATCCTGCATCAGCGCGTATTCATCGACATCACCGAGTTCACCCGGGCTCGCACCACGTACCCGGTGTTGCCGTGGATCGGCGTAATCCTGCTGGGCTGGGCCATCGGGCCGTGGTTCGGCAAGGACATGGACCCGGCAGAGCGGATTTCCCGCTTGCTCAAAGTCGGTTTCGGCCTGCTGGCGGCGTTTGTGGTCATCCGCTATCTGAACGTTTACGGCGAGAAACCCTGGGTGCAGACCGGTGATTCGCTGCGCACCTTCATGAGTTTCATGAGCGCGAAGAAGTACCCGCCGTCACTGATGTTCCTGATGCCGACCCTTGGCCTGGGGCTGATTCTTCTGGCGTTGTTCGAGAAGGCCCAGGATCGTTGGTCCACCGCGACCCTGGCGGTCTACGGTGGTGCGCCGATGTTCTTCTATTTGCTGCACCTGTATGTGCTCAAGGCCATGTACCTGGTGGCCGTTGCCATCTGGGGCGCCAATCAGGGCACCTATTACGGCTTCGATAACCTGCCCATGGTCTGGCTGTGGAGCGTGATTCTCGGGGTGCTGCTGTTCTTCCCGACGCGCTGGTTCGCCAACCTCAAGCAGCGCCGTCGCGACATTGCGATTCTCAAATACCTCTGATTCAAAGACTTTGCTGAATTCAGCACAAACACCTGTGGGATCGCTGCACCGCCGCTCCCACAGTTCTCTATTTGACGGCATACACCTTGCGCACATACCGCGTACTGCTCCAGGCGCACGGTGCGCCTTGCGGCACGAACACGGTGTCACCGGGGTTGACCGTTACGCTGGTTCCATCCGGCGCCTGCAAAGTCACGCTGCCTTCGAGCAGGTGCATCAGCTCGTTGAGTTTGTGCGCTCGGCCATGGCGGGTGTACGGAGTCGAATCCCACACGCCGACGCGCAGATCAGTGGCGTCATCTTCGAAGGCATTGCGCGAGCGACACTGCGGCGTAGGCCCGATCAGTATCTGCGGTTCCGGTGCCGCCGAAGGGGACAGCATCGCCAGCGGGTCGAGCGCTGTCAGCCCCGGTTTCTGTTCGGCGCTGGGGCTGGTGACGGCGCAGAAGGCCCAGCACGTATCGGGTTGTGCCTCAAACCTGAGCGCTGTGCCGCGACCGATCACGGCGCTGGTACCGATGCCCAGTTCCAGCACCTGTTCCCCRGATTGCAGCACGACGCGCCCGGCATGGACCACGATCACTTCGGTGTGCGGGAAGTGCTCGATATCGACGGTTTTGCTGGTGTGAACAAGGCCCGCCGAGACGCCGTCGGACCCAATGTAGGCGATCTGACGACCGTCCATGAACGGATCGATGGAACTCAAGGGCGCTGCCTTGAAAGACGTAGAAACGCGGCTGCCGTCGGCGCGGGCCAACAGCACAATGGTGGGTTGAGACATGGGGGTGACGCTCCCTGCAAATGGGGGGTAGAAAGTGATGGAAGGCGCTCGCTTCATCGCGCGCCGGGATCAGCCGATGGCTTGGGTGACGAGGGCAAATTGGCGTACGCCGTTGGCCGCTTGCGGCGGTGTACCCCGTGCCATTTGCGCCACGGTGTCGACCTGTTTGAGACCGGCCAGCTCCAGCCACTCGCTCAAACCACTGTCCGCTGGAATGTCGATTCGCACGAAAGCGTCCGGCACCTGGGCCAGCAACACGGCGATCAGGTGTTTGGCCTGTTCAAGATTTTCGGCGATGACCGGGCCGAGGCAACGACCGCGACCAAACGGGCGCAGCAGGGCGAAGGCACGCAACTGACCGTCGCGCTCGATGCCTACCGAATGCTCGGCCACCGCAAACAGCTCCGTGAGCACCGCTTGCCGGTCCAGACCACTGCCGGCGTTGGCCAGTGCCAGTTGAGGAGCCCGATCCGTCGCCTGTAACGGGCGGCATTCCTCACCGTCCGCCAGTGGTTCAAGCGCGGGCACCTGGGCCAGGCCTTGATGCTGCTGAATTCGTCCGTACTCGACAAACCCCTGGCTGGCATAAAGCGGCGCACCGGCGAGGGTCGCATTGAGCATCGGCGTGCGCGACTGGCAGGCCTCCAGTGCGTGCTCCATCAATCGACGGCCGATGCCCTTGCCCTGATAGTCGTCACTGACAATCACCAGACCGATGGTGGCGAAGTCGCCTTGCCGGCAGGCGAATGCGGTACCGATTAAACGCGGGCCATCGAGCACCACGAAACCTTCGCTGACCCGCTGCAACATCGCCCAGTCTTCCAGGCGATGAGGCCACTTCAACTCAACAGACAAGGCATGGGCCGAAGGCAAATCAGCAGCGGTCATCGGCCGATAGACATAAGCGGAAGGGTGCGAGGCGGACATGATGAATCTCCGTTTTACAGTGTGCGCGATCAACCGGTTTTCCGGCGCGAGGATGCCTGTATCCCATCTGTGTGAAGGCCTGACAAGGGGGGCGGAAGGATTCGGCAGATTCCTCACATCAAAGGCCTGCAGACCACACTTACTACTTAATTGCCCCATAAGGTCGGCAGCAAATGCTTGGGCTTTTTTTCTACGATGGAGGCCTGAGTAAACGCCTCGCCGTCCCTTTCTGGAGTGCTCCATGGATAGCTTCGATCCTCGCCTTATCGCTGTGCGCAGCGCTCACTTTATTGCTGGCAAATACCGCGACGCCCAACCGGGGCTGGAGGTGGTTCGCCCTTCAGACGGTCAGGCCTATGCCCAGTTGCCGATCGCCGATGCCGACCTGGTGGATGAGGCGGTCAACGATGCCTGGCAGGCGTTTAACCGCAGCGATTGGGCCAGCCGTCCGCCCCGGGAACGGGCACGGGTCATGCGTCGCTGGGCCGATCTGATCGAAGCCGATATCGCCGTGCTGGCGCCGCTGGAAGCGGTGGGCTCGACCCGTCCGCATAAAGATGTGATCGCCTGGGACATTCCTTATGTCGCCGAGGGCATTCGTTTCTTTGCCGAACTGGCGGACAAGCACGGCGGCCAAGTCGCGGCGACCCAGACCGATCGCCTGGGCATGCAGATCGCTGAACCGTACGGCGTGATCGCCGCCATCGCGCCGTGGAATTTCCCCTTGAGCATGGCTTCATGGAAAGTCGCGCCGGCGCTGGCTGCCGGCAATGCCGTGGTGCTCAAGCCGTCGGAGCTGACGCCGTTTTCCAGCCTGCGCTTTGCCGAACTGGCGCTGCAGGCGGGCATTCCTGCCGGGATTTTCAACGTGGTTCAGGGCGATGGCCGCGTCACTGGCGACGCCTTGTGCCGTCATCCACGGGTGGGCAAGGTAACCTTTACCGGCTCCACGGCGACCGGCTCGAGCATCATGTCCACTTGCGCATTGGTGGGGCCGAAACCGGTAACGCTGGAGCTGGGCGGCAAGAGCCCGCAACTGGTGTTCGCCGACGTGCCGGACATCGCGAAAACCGCGCGCACCGTGGCGCTGGCCATCACCGGCAATGCCGGGCAGGTGTGCGTGTCTGGTTCGCGGTTGTTGATCGAGCGCTCGATCATGGAACCGTTCGTTGCGCACTTGCAGGCGTACTTCGAGGAATTGCGCCCGGGGCCGACCTGGTCGTCCGAGAGCACGCTGTCGCCGATCATTTCCCGGTTGCAGGCCAGCCGTATCGACGGCATCGTCCAGCGTTCGCGCCAGGCCGGGGCCGAAGTGCTGACTGGCGGTGGTTTGTTTGAAGGGCTGGGCGGTGCCTATTACCAGCCGACCTTGCTGGCTGGCCTGGACAATCAGAACCCGGCGATCTGTGAAGAAATCTTCGGCCCGGTGCTGACGGTGCAGGCGTTCGATGACGAACAGCAGGCACTGAGCCTGGCCGCGCACGCCACCTACGGCCTGGCGGCGGGCGTGCACACCGCCGACATCAACCGCGCCCTGCGACTGGTCCGGCGGCTGGAGGCGGGCACGGTGTGGGTCAACCGCTATGGACGCAGCAACGACTACATCCTGCCGACCGGCGGCTACAAACGCTCCGGCATCGGCAAGGACCTGGGGCGCGAAGCCTTCGAAGCCAACTTGCGCTTCAAGAGCGTGCTGATCGATATCGTCCAATAACACGGCCCCCGTAGCAGCTGCCGAGCAGCGCGAGGCGGCGTGAGGTCTGCCGTGAATGGGGGCGTTCGTCAGCCTCGCATAGCCATGAAGGTCCATAAGGGCGCATAAATACGGGGGTTGCCCAAGGCTGGAGCGAGCCGCAAAGTCTGCTGAGGGGGCAGGCTAAAACGGTGGTTTGTATCAAGCACAGGTCGCTTTTAACGCCATCTGCTGATTTCACGGTGTTGTAATGACGGTGTGCTGCAGCGTTGCATCGCCGCTCCCGAAACGCAGCGAATACCTGTCGCGCCATGACCTCAACGAACTTCAGGACCGCACTCAATGAGCTTTCTACGCCCCAAATTCATTACGTTCGACTGCTACGGTACGCTGACCAATTTCCACATGGGCACGATGACTCGCGAACTGTTCGCCGACCGCGTGGCGCCCGAGCAGATGGATCAGTTCGTCAAGGACTTCTCGGCCTATCGCCTGGACCAGGTCATGGGTGACTGGATGCCGTATGACGAAATCCTCAAGACCTCCCTGGCGCGGGTCTGCAAGCGTTGGGGTGTCGAATACCGTGGCGAAGGCCAGCTGTATTACGACGCCGTGCCGACCTGGGGCCCGCACCCGGACGTGCCGGCCGGTCTGTCGAAAATCGCCGACAAGATCCCCCTGGTGATTTTCTCCAACGCCAGCAACAGCCAGATCATGTCCAACGTCGACAAGCTCGGCGCACCGTTTCACAAAGTCTTCACCGCCGAACAGGCCCAGGCCTACAAGCCGCGCCTGGCCGCGTTCGAGTACATGCTCGACAACCTCAACTGCGGCCCGGAAGACATCTTGCATGTGTCTTCCAGTTTCCGTTACGACCTGATGCCGGCCCACGACATGAAGATCAAGAACAAGGCCTTCGTCGCCCGCGGTCACGAGGTTCCGGGCAATGCGTTCTACGGCTACCAGCAGATCACCGACATCGGTGGACTGGCGGCGCTGGTCGGTCTCTGAGTTGAACGGTAACGGCGCTCTTCACGGAATAAGGGGTTAGACATGGGCAGTGAATCCTACTGGCTCGACACCGCACCGGCGTTTACCGGTGCTCAGCTCGGCGCATTGCCCGGGCAGGTCGACGTGGCCATCGTCGGTGGCGGTTTCACCGGCCTGGCGGCGGCTCGCGCGCTGGCCTTGAAGGGCGCCAGTGTGGTGGTGCTGGAAGCCGGGAGAGTGATCGGCGAAGCCTCCGGGCGCAACGGCGGCCAATGCAACACCGGCGTTGCCCAGGACTATGCCGGGCTGAGTGCCAGCCTCGGTGCCGACAAGGCGCGGGCCTATTACCAGGCCTATGAAAGCGCGGTGCAGAGCGTTGTGTCCCTGGTGGAGCAGGAGCAGATCGCTTGCGACCTCAAGCGCAACGGCAAGCTCAAACTGGCGGCCAAACCGCTGCACTACGAAGGCCTGGCGCGCACCTGCGAATTGATTCGCAAGGAGGTCGATGCCGAGGTCGAGTTGCTGAACGCCGAACAGACTCGCGCCGAAGTGAATTCGGCCCAGTTCCATGGCGGCTTGCTGCAGCGCAACGGTGTGCAGATGCATGTCGGGCGTTTCGGCGTCGGTCTGGCTGAGGCTGCGGCGCGTCACGGCGCGCTGATCTATCAAGGTACGTCGGTGACGGACTGGAAGGCCCAGGCCGGCGGTTATCGGGTCAACACCGCCAAGGGTTCTTTGCACGCCGGGCAAGTATTGCTGGCGACCGGCGCTTGTCAGCACGGTGGCCTGGGCTGGTATCGGCGGCGGATCGTGCCGGTCGGCAGTTTCGTGATCGCCACTGAGGTGCTGCCGCAGTTCCTCATCGATCAGTTGCTGCCCGGTCGGCGTGCCTATGTCACCAGTCGCATGATCGGTAACTACTTTCGCCTGACCCCGGACAACCGCTTGCTGTTCGGCGGACGTGCGCGGTTCGCGATGTCCGACAGCGTGTCCGACGCCAAGAGCGGCAAGGTGCTGCAAGCGGCGATGGTGCAGATGTTCCCGCAGTTGGCCAAGGTGAAAATCGACTATTGCTGGGGCGGGCTGGTGGACATGACCTCCGACCGTTTGCCTCGCGCCGGCCAGCATGGCGGGGTTTATCACTCCATGGGCTACAGCGGCCATGGGGTGCAGATGTCGGTGCACATGGGCCAGGTGATGGCCGAGGTGATGGCCGGCAAAGTCGAGGCCAATCCCTGGCGCGAACTCGACTGGCCAGCGATTCCCGGGCATTTCGGCAAGCCGTGGTTCTTGCCGTTCGTGGGCGCTTACTACCGCCTCCAGGACTATTTGCATTGAGTTGATGTTGTGGCGTCACCGTCGTTTGCGTTTCCAGGACGTTCCGGTCAACCGGAGCACTCGAATCTTCTGATTTTCGACAGGTACAACTGATATGACTGACAACAAGATCGACTCGAAACTGATTTCCGGCCAGGACAGCCTGCGGGTATTCGAAGGCCTCAATCGTGGCATGTCGCGCCGCCACGCCTTGCAGATGCTCGGCGTGGCGGGTGTTGCCGCAGCGGGTGCCGGCAGCCTGTTCGGCGCCGCCGGCAAACTGTTCGCTGAAGAAGCAGCGACCCCGGGCAAAGGCAAGCCGGGCGGGCGGATTCGCGTCRCCGGCATGTCCAGCTCCACCGCCGACACCCTGGACCCGGCCAAGGGCGCGCTGTCTACCGACTACGTGCGTCACTTCATGTTCTACAACGGCCTGACTCGTTTCGACAGCCACCTGGTGCCGCAACTGGAACTGGCCGAGCGCATCGATAACACCGATGCGACGCTGTGGATCATCACCCTGCGCAAGGACGTGACCTTCCACAACGGCAAGACCMTGAGCGCCGCCGACGTGGTGTTCTCGCTGTCGCGCCACAAAGACCCGCTGACCGGTTCCAAGGTCATGCCGCTGATGGCGCAGTTCGAAGAGATCAAGGCCACCGGCACCCACGAAGTGCAGATCCGCCTGAGCGCGCCGAACGCCGAGCTGCCGTCGATCCTCGCCGTGTCGCACTTGTTGATCGTTCCCGAAGGCACCACCGACTTCAACCAGGGCATCGGCACCGGGCCGTTCACGGTCAAGGAATTCAAACCGGGCGTACGCTCGATTGCCGCGCGCAACACCGGCTACTGGAAACCGGGCCTGCCGTACCTGGACGAGATCGAATTCATCGCGATTGCCGACGAACCGTCACGAGTCAACGCGCTGCTGTCGGGCGACGTGCACATGATCAACGAGGTCAACCCACGCTCGACCACACGGATCAAGGCCAGCGCCAAACACCGGGTCGTCGATGCGCCGTCGGGCAACTACACCGACCTGATCATCCGTCAGGACCAGATGCCGGGTAAAAGCGCCGAATTCACTCAGGCGATGAAGTATTTGCTGGACCGTGAGCAAGTGAAGTCCGCGGTGTTCCGTGGCTTTGCCGTCGTCGGTAACGACCATCCGATTTCCCCTGGCTCGCGCTACTACAACGCCGACCTGCCGCAGCGGGCCTACGACCCGGAAAAAGCCAAATTCCTGCTGAAGAAGGCCGGCATGGAAAGCATCAGCATGCCGCTGGTGGCATCGCCTGCCGCGACCGGTTCGGTGGACATCGCCGTGCTGTTGCAGCAATCGGCGAAACAGGCCGGGCTCAAGCTCGACGTCAACCGCCTGCCCAGCGACGGCTACTGGTCCAACCACTGGATGAAGCACCCGCTGAGCTTCGGCAACATCAACCCACGGCCGAACGCCGACGTGATGTTCTCGCAGTTCTTCCAGTCCAGCGCGCCATGGAACGAGTCGGGCTGGAAGAACGATCAGTTCGACCAACTGCTGATGCTCGCCCGCGGTGAAACCGACGACGCCAAGCGCAGCAAGATGTACGCCGACATGCAGGCCCTGGTGCATGAACACTGTGGCATCGGCGTGCCGGTGTTCATTAGCAACATCGACGGTGTCGACCAGCGCATCAAGGGCTACGGCAGCAACCCCCTCGGCGGTTTCATGGGCTACATGTTCGCCGAACAGGTCTGGCTCGATGCCTGATCGGCCGCACACGGGCGTCAGCGGGGCTATTGCATGAGGGTAGGGCGATGAATAGCAACACACTGTGGTTGATCGGCCGGCGCCTGGGCGCGGCGATCGTGACTTTGTTGATCGTGTCTATGGTCGTGTTTGCGATCACGGCGGTATTGCCGGGGGACGCGGCGCAACAGGCACTCGGGCAATTCGCCACGCCGGAACAGGTGGCGGCCTTGCGCCTGAAACTGGGGCTGGATCAACCCGGTGTGGTGCGTTACCTGCATTGGTTGATGAACCTGCTGAGCGGCGACATGGGGCAATCGGTGTCCAATGCCTTGCCGGTCAGCGAGCTGATGGCCGGGCGGGTGCCCAACACACTGATGCTGGCGGCCGTCACGGCGCTGGTGTCGGTGCCGGTGGCGCTGATCATCGGCATCGGCTCGGCCATGGGCCGGGGCGGGCGCATGGACAGTGTCCTCAGCTTCATCACCCTGGCTCTGGTCGCCGTGCCGGAGTTTCTGGTGGCGACCCTGGCAGTGCTGATCTTTGCGGTGAACCTGGGCTGGCTGTCGGCGCTGTCCTATGCCAGCGACATCACCTCACCTTGGCAATTCATGCGCACCTACGCCTTGCCGGTGATGACTCTGTGCTGCGTGATTGTCGCGCAAATGGCGCGCATGACCCGGGCGGCAGTGATCGATCAGCTCGACAGCGCCTATGTGGAAATGGCCCGGCTCAAGGGCGTGAGCCCGGTACGGATCGTGTTGCGCCATGCCTTGCCCAACGCCATCGGGCCGATTGCCAATGCCATCGCCCTGAGCCTGTCGTACCTGCTGGGCGGGGTGGTGATCGTCGAGACGATCTTCAACTACCCCGGCATCGCCAGCCTGATGGTCGATGCCGTGACCAACCGTGACATGGCGCTGGTTCAGGCCTGCACCATGCTGTTTTGTACGGCGTACCTGGGGTTGGTGCTGATTGCCGACCTGTGCGCGATTCTTTCCAATCCGAGGCTGAGAAACCAATGAACGATCTCATGGCGAAATCGGCGCCTGCCGGGCCCGAGCTGGCATTGGGCAAGGTTGCCCATGGACCGTCGTGGCTTGGCCTGGTCGGGGCGGCGATGTGTGTGATCTGGCTGCTGGTGGCTATCTTCGGTCCGTGGCTGGCGCCGCACCCGGTGGGTGAAGTGGTCTCCGATAACGTGTTCGACAGCCTCAGCGCGGCTTACCCGTTGGGCACCGATTACCTGGGCCGCGACATGCTCAGCCGCATTCTCGTCGGCGCGCGGTTCACCGTGGGGCTGGCGCTGATTTCAGCGGTGTTGGCCAGCACGCTGGGGACCGGATGTGCGCTGCTGTCGGTGGTGTCGCCGAAATGGCTGGACGAAGTGATCAGCCGTTTGATGGATGCCTTTATATCCATCCCGAGCAAGATGCTGGCGTTGATCATGGTCTCGGCGTTCGGTTCTTCGGTGCTGTTGCTGATTTGCACCGCTGTGCTGAGCTTCACCCCAGGCGCGTTCCGCATCGCCCGCAGCATGGCGGTGAACATCGAAGCGCTGGAATACGTGCAAGTCGCCCGCACCCGTGGCGAGCGCCGGTTGTACATCGCCTGTGTGGAAATCCTGCCGAACATGCTCAACCCGGTGCTGACCGATCTGGGGCTGCGCTTCGGCTTCATCGTGCTGCTGCTCAGTGGCATGAGCTTCCTTGGCCTCGGTGTGCAACCGCCGGATGCCGACCTCGGTTCGCTGGTGCGCGAGAACATCGGCGGCCTCAATCAGGGCGCGCCGGCCATCGTGATTCCGGCGCTGGCCATCGGCACCCTGACCATCGGCGTGAATCTGTTCATCGACCGACTGTCGTCACGGCGTAGTCGACGTACGGGAGGTCATTGAAATGAGTGATTTGATTCGAGTCGAAGACCTGCGCGTGGTCGCTTGCGGCGAGCGTGGCGAAGTGGAGATCGTCAAAGGCGTGAGCTTCTCCCTGGCCAAAGGTGAAGTGCTGGCGTTGATCGGTGAGTCCGGCTCCGGCAAGACCACCATAGCGCTGGCGTTGCTCGGCTATGCCCGACGCGGTTGTCGATTGGCGTCCGGCGTGGTGCAAGTCGGCGAGCACGACATGCTGGCGTTGAGCGAAGGCGAGCTGCAAGGCCTGCGCGGCAATCGGGTGTCGTACATTGCCCAGAGCGCCGCCGCTGCGTTCAACCCGGCGAAAAAACTGATCGATCAAGTGGTGGAGGGCGCATTGATTCACGGCCTGGGTAGCCGGGCCGTGCTGGAAGCCAAAGCCATCGAACTGTTCCGCGATCTGGCCTTGCCGGATCCCGATCACATTGGCCAGCGTTACCCGCACCAAGTATCCGGCGGGCAGTTGCAACGGGTAATGGCGGCCATGGCGCTGATCAGCGATCCGCTGCTGGTGGTGCTCGACGAGCCGACCACCGCCCTCGACGTGACGACGCAGATCGACGTGCTGCGCGCCTTCAAGCGGGTGGTCCGCGAGCGTGGCGCGACGGCGGTTTATGTGTCTCATGATTTGGCGGTCGTAGCGCAAATGGCCGATCAGATTGTGGTGCTCAATGGCGGGCAGATTTTCGAGCAGAGCGCCACCGCGCCGTTGCTCAAGGCTCCGGCCCATGAATACACCCGCAGCCTGCTGCTGGCGGCCCGCCCGGACACGACGATCCGCCCACCTTGCGGCATCGCTGAAGAAACACCGCTGCTGACCATCCAGGGGCTGACCGCCGGTTACGGCAACAAGAACCTGCAAGGCATGCCGTCGATTCGTGTGCTGGAAGATATCGACCTGACCGTGCGCCGGGGCCAGGCCATTGGCGTGATCGGTGAGTCGGGTTCCGGCAAGTCGACCCTGGCGCGGGTGGTGGCCGGGTTGCTGACGCCGGCCTTGGGCGGCCTGACCTTCGATGGCCAGCCACTGGGCGGCAGCCTGTCCGAGCGCACCGATGAGCAGTTCCGCCGGATTCAGATGGTGTTCCAGAATGCCGACACTGCGCTCAACCCGATGCACAGTGTCAGCACTATTCTGAGCCGTCCGCTGAAAATGTACTTTGGCCTCAAGGGCGCCGCGCTGCGCGAGCGTATCGGCGAACTGCTGGACCTGGTGCGCTTGCCGCGCGCCATGGCCGAACGCCGTCCGAATGAGCTCTCCGGCGGGCAAAAACAGCGGGTCAACCTGGCCCGTGCCCTGGCGGCCAAACCGGACCTGATCCTCTGCGACGAGGTGACCTCGGCGCTGGACACCGTGGTCGGCGCGGCGATTCTCGAACTGCTGCGCGACCTGCGTCAGCAACTGGGCGTGTCCTACCTGTTCATCAGCCATGACATTTCCACGGTGCGCGCGCTGTGCGACGACATTGTGGTGATGTACAGCGGCCACAAGGTTCAGGCCGGCAGCCGGCAGGCGTTTGCCCAGGCACCGTTCCATCCCTACACCGACCTGTTGATCCATTCGGTGCCGGAACTGCGTCAGGGCTGGCTGGAAAACTGCGGCACCACCTGCGGCACGCTGCCGCCGATTGGCGCCAAGGCCAATGTGCCAGAGCTGTGCACCTTTCTCAGTCGCTGCCCGGTGCGGGTCGACGGCCTGTGCAATCGCACCGCGCCGAACCGGCGGATCATCGACGGCGGTAGCGAAATTCTTTGTCATCACGACAGTGCCGAGTTGCTGAAAACACAGCAGGGTTTATCCACCATGAGCCTGGGAGCTTATGCATGAAAGGGCGTTTTGTGAGGCTGGCCGAGCAGGGCCGGCCGACCGTCAAGCTGACGGTGGACGGTTCGCCCATTGAGGCGTTGCAGGGCGACACATTAATGGTCGCGTTGCTGACCCAGGGCTCGGCGCTGCGCCAATCGGAATTCGACTCGGGCCGCCGCGCCGGTTTCTGCCTGATGGGCGCCTGCCAGGATTGTTGGGTCTGGACCCGCAGTGGCGAGCGTTTGCGCGCCTGTTCCAATGAAGTCCGCGAAGGGCTGGACATCGTCACCACACAACCGGAGGCAATATGGCCACTGCACGGCTGAGCGCTCAACGAGTGGTTATTGTCGGCGCCGGGCCGGCCGGCATTCGCTGTGCCGAAACGCTGCTGGCGGCTGGCTTGAAACCGATCCTGATCGATGAGAATCGCCGGGATGGCGGGCAGATCTACCGTCGCCAGCCCGAAGGTTTTACCCGGGACTACGCCACCCTGTATGGCACCGAAGCGGCCAAGGCCAAGAATCTGCACCAGAGTTTCGACCGATTGCGCGGGCAAATCGACTACCGCCCCGACACGCTGGTGTGGAACCTGACGCCAGGGCAATTGTGCTGCGTCAGCCAGGGCAAGCACTCGACGGTGGATTACGATGCGCTGATCCTCTGCACCGGTGCCACCGACCGCTTGATGCCGATTGAAGGCTGGCAGTTGGCAGGCACCTACAGCCTCGGCGGGGCGCAAATCGCGCTCAAGTCCCAGGCGGTTTCCATCGGCCACCGCGTGGTGTTCATGGGCAGCGGGCCGTTGCTGTATCTGGTCGCCAGCCAATACGTCAAAGCAGGCGCCAATGTGGCGGCGGTGCTCGACACTTCACCCCTCAGCAAGCGCATCGCGGCAGTGCCGAAGCTGATGGCGCGTCCGGGATTGCTGTTCACCGGGATGAAGTTACTGGCGCAGTTGTACCGGGCGAAAATCCCGGTGCATCTGGGGATTTCGCCGCTTCAGGTCCAAGGCGATGCAGCCAGCGGCGTCAGTGGTGTGCGGGTGCGTACCGCGCGCGGTGAGACGTTAACGGTGGATTGTGATGCTGTGGCGTTGGGTTATCACTTGCGCCCGGAAACCCAACTGGCCGATCTGGCCGGTTGTCGCATGCGCTTCGATGAGGCCTCCAGCCAGTGGTGGCTGGCCGTCGATGAAGAGGGCCGCACCTCGGTCAACGGTGTGTATGCCGCCGGGGACGGTTCGAAGATTCGCGGCGCCGATGCCGCCGAGCACGCCGGGCGTCTGGCGGCGATGGCGTTGCTGGAAGATCTGCAGCAACCGGTGAACGCCGGTTTGCGTGACGAACAACGGCACGCGCTGGCGGTGATGGATGAGTTTCGCCTCGGCCTGGCCCAGGCGTTTCCCTGGCCGACGGCGCAAGCCAAAGCCTTGCCGGATTCAGCCATCGTCTGTCGCTGCGAGATGATCAGCGCCGGCGAGTTGCGCCGTACCGTGAGCGAGAAGGGGGCCTGTGAAGTCAATCGGGCCAAGGCCTTCAGCCGGGTCGGCATGGGCCGCTGCCAGGGGCGTTATTGCTCCCAGGCCGGGGCCGAAGTGATCGCGGCGGCGGCAGGCGTCAGCGTGCAACAGGTCGGTCGGCAGCGTGGACAGGCACCGGTCAAACCCCTTTCGATGCTCACCGAGGAGGTGTCGCCATGACGCTACACAAAGCCGATGTAGTGATTGTTGGCGGCGGCCTGATGGGCTCGGCGGCGGCGTTTTTCCTGCGCCAGCGCGGGCAGTCGGTGATTCTGCTGGAGCGCGACCAGATTGGTCAGTACGCCAGCGGTGTGAACTTCGGCAACGTCCGGCGTCAGGGACGCTTCCTCGGTCAACTGGAATTGGCCAACCGTTCCTGGGCGCTGTGGAAACGCTTGCCAGAGCTGATCGACGACGACCTCGAATTCATTGCCAGCGGGCACATGCGCGTGTGTTACCGCGAGGATGAAATCCCTGAACTGGAAGCCTATGCGGCAGCGCCCGAGGCGGCGCAGCTGGATTTGAAAATCTATCGTGGCGCCGAGCTGCACCAGCGCTTTCCGTTCCTCGGGCCGGACGTGAAGGGCGGTTCTTACGCGCCCCACGATGGCCACGCCAACCCGCGTTTGGCCGCGCCGGCGTTTGCCCGGGCTGCCCGCCGCCTCGGGGCGCGGATCGAGGAACAGACTGAAGTCGCTGAAGTGCAGAAAATTGCCGGCGAGTTCACGGTGACCACCACCGACGGTCGCAAGTTCGGCGCCGAGCGCTTGCTGATCACCGCCGGCGCCTGGGGCCAGAAACTCTCGGCGCAGTTCGGCGAACCGGTGCCGCTGGATACCAACGGCCCACAAATGGCCGTGACCGAACCGGTGCCGTACGCCTTGCCAACGGTGATCGGCGTGTACACCAAGATCCCCGAAGAAGTGATCTACTTCCGCCAGATCCCGCGCGGCAACATCATCATCGGTGGCGGCTACCGCAGCAAACCGGACATGCTCAACCGCCGCGCCTATGTCGAGCCGCGCAGCATTCTTAATCAGATGGACCAGATGCGTCGCCTGCTACCGGGCGTCGGCAACCTGAACATCATCCGTGTGTGGAGCGGCATTGAAGGCTACTTGCCCGATTCCCTGCCGGTGATGGGCCCCAGCGGCAACGTTGACGGTTTGTATTACGCGTTCGGCTTCTGCGGTCATGGCTTCCAGCTCGGCCCAGGCGTCGGCGACGTGATGGCCGAACTGATCAGCACCGGCAGCACCAGCACTTCGATTGAGCCGTTCTCGATCCGCCGGTTCACCCCTTCAGCCGAGCAACGGACAACCGAGCAAAGGAGCAGGGCCTCATGAAACCCCGTGTACTGGATATTCTCAAACGCCTGATGGCCTTCGACACCGTGTCTTCAGAGTCGAACATGGCCCTGATCGAGTACGTACGCGACTTGCTGCTGACCAAGGGCATCGAGTCACTGATCGTCAAGGACGAAACGGGTAAAAAGGCCAACCTGTTCGCCAGCACCGGCCCTAAAGAGTTACCAGGCATTCTGTTGTCCGGCCACACCGACGTAGTACCGGCGGCGGGGCAGGCCTGGACCTTGCCGGCGTTTGAGGCGACGGTGCAGGACGGGCGGATCTACGGGCGTGGCAGTTGCGACATGAAGGGGTTTATCGCGTTGGCCATCGACGCCATGCTCGATGCCGCCGACCATTCGTTGAGCCGACCGCTGCAAATCGCCTTGTCCCATGACGAAGAAACCGGCTGCGTCGGTGTACGACGTTTACTCGACGTGCTGCACCTGGCGCCGGTACGGCCGTTTTTGTGCCTGATCGGTGAGCCGACCAACATGCAGTTCGTGCTGGGGCACAAGGGCAAGGGGTCTTACCGCACTTATTGCCGTGGCCTGGAAGCGCATTCCTCGTTGGCGCCGCGTTCGGTCAATGCGATTCACGTGGCCTGCGATTTCATCGCGGCTCTGCGTCAGAGCCAGCAGCAACTGCAAGAGCAGGGCGCACAGGATGCCGATTACGACGTGCCTTACAGCACCGTGCACGTCGGGCAGATTGTCGGCGGCAAGGCGCTGAACATCGTGCCGAACCTGTGCACCCTGGATTTCGAGGTACGTAACTTGCCGGCGGACGATCTGGATCAGTTCCTGGAGCAGATGCGCGAGCGTGCCGAAGTGATCGTGCGCGAGGCGAAAAAGCTGTCCAGCGTGGCAGACATCGAGATCGAAACCCTCAACGTCTATCCGGGCCTCGATACCCATCCGAGCGTTGAAGCGGTGCGCTTCCTGAAAAACTTCGCCGCGCCGGACACCGGCACCGCCAAAGTCTCGTTCGGCACCGAGGGCGGGTTGTTCAAGCAGCGTCTGGACGTACCGGTGGTGGTCTGCGGCCCGGGCTCGATCGAACAGGCGCACAAGCCGGACGAGTTCATCGAGATCAGCCAGATGCAGGCTGGGGAGCGGTTTCTGGAGGGATTGCTGGGTTCCCTGAAACTTTGAGATCGTCAAGATCTTTTGATTTGTGCTTGCCGGTAGAGCCTGCCGTCCCACCGCGAATTTCAGCATCCAACACTGCCCATCAAACGCTTTCAGCATCCTCATCCGTGGCACCTCCCTAGACTGGAAATGTCTCGGATCAGGACTCGACCATGCTCAAGAATCGTTTGAAAGACCCCAGCCTTCTGGCAGAACTCGCTTATGTGGACGGGCAGTGGATCGGCGCCGATAACGCCGCGACCCTGGACGTCATCGACCCGGCCACCGGCCAGTTGCTTGCCCGGGTGCCGGCCATGCAGGGCGCAGAAACCCGACGCGCCATCGAAGCCGCCGAGCGGGCCTGGCCCGCGTGGCGCACACGCCCGGCAGCAGAACGGGCGGCGCTGCTGGAGCGCTGGTATCAGGCGATGATCGACAACCTCGACGACCTCGCCTTGATCATGACCTGCGAGCAGGGCAAACCGCTGAACGAAGCCAAGGGTGAAATCCGCTACGGTGCCGGGTTCGTCAAATGGTTCGCCGAAGAGGCCCGCCGGGTCTACGGCGAAACCATACCGGCCCCCAGCGGCGACCGCCGCCTGCTGACCCTCAAGCAACCGGTCGGCGTGTGCGCCGCGATCACCCCGTGGAATTTCCCCAACGCGATGATCACCCGCAAGTGCGCGCCGGCCCTGGCCGCCGGGTGCCCGATCATCGTCAAACCCTCGGACTTGACCCCGCTGTCGGCCCTGGCCCTGGCAGTACTCGCCGAACGCGTCGGCATTCCGGCCGGGGTGTTCAACGTGCTGACCGGCATGCCCGCCGGCATCGGCGAAGAACTGACCGGCAATCCGACGGTGCGCAAGATCTCCTTCACCGGCTCCACTGCGGTCGGTCGGCTGCTGATGCGTCAGAGCGCTGAGCACATCAAGCGCTTGAGCCTGGAACTGGGCGGCAACGCGCCGTTCATTGTGTTCGACGACGCCGACCTGGAGCAGGCGGTAACCGGGATCATGCTCAGCAAATTTCGCAACGCCGGGCAGACCTGCGTCTGCGCCAACCGCATTCTGGTGCAGGATGGCATCTACGAACGTTTCGCCCAGCGACTGGTGGAGGAGGTGGGCAAACTCAAGGTCGGCAATGGCCTGGACGCCGACGTGACCATCGGCCCGCTGATCAACCCGGCGGCGGTGAGCAAGGTCGCCCGGCACATCGACGATGCCCTGAGCCAGGGCGCGCGTTTGCTCTGCGGCGGCATTCCCGAGGGTGACAACCAGTTCGTTCAGCCGACCGTCCTTGGCGACACCCACGCCGACATGTTGCTGGCCAACGAAGAAACCTTCGGCCCGGTGGCGCCGTTGATGCGGTTTACCTCTGAGGCCGAAGCGCTGGCCTTGGCCAATGCCACGCCTTACGGCCTGGGCGCCTACTATTTCACTCAGGATTTGCGCCGTTCCTGGCGGTTCGGCGAGGCGCTGGAGTTCGGCATGGTCGGCCTCAACACCGGGCTCATTTCCATGGAAGTCGCGCCGTTCGGCGGCATCAAGCAGTCTGGGCTGGGCCGTGAAGGCAGCAAGTACGGGCTGGATGAATACCTTGAAGTCAAAGCTTTCCACATCGGCGGGCTGTAATTAACGGACACGGGGGCACGATTGATGAGCAAGACATTCAGAATCGCCGCGATTGCCGGCGATGGCATCGGCAAGGAAGTCCTGCCGGAAGGGTTGCGGGTACTGGAGCAAGCCGCGAAGAAGTGGCAGTTGGAGCTGAGCATCGAAGTGCTCGACTGGGCTCACTGCGATTACTACCTGGAACACGGGAAAATGATGCCCGACGATTGGTTCGACCAGCTCAAGGGGTTCGATGCGATCTACTTTGGCGCCGTCGGCTGGCCGGACAAGGTGCCGGACCACATTTCTTTGTGGGGCTCACTGCTGAAGTTTCGTCGCGACTTCGACCAATACGTGAACATTCGCCCGGTACGTCTGTTTCCCGGCGTGCCGTGCCCGCTGGCCGGGCGCAAACCGGGGGACATCGATTTCGTGGTGATCCGCGAGAACACCGAAGGCGAGTATTCCTCGGTCGGCGGCAAGATGTTCGAAGGCACCGAGCATGAGTTCGTGCTGCAAGAGTCGGTGTTCACCCGGCGCGGCGTGGACCGGATTCTCAAGTTCGCCTTCGACCTGGCCCAGACCCGACCGCGCAAACGCCTGACGGCGGCAACCAAGTCCAACGGGATTTCCATCAGCATGCCGTACTGGGACGAACGCACGGCATTGATGGCCGCGCAGTACCCGGACATCACTTGGGACAAACRGCACATCGACATCCTGTGCGCGCGTTTTGTACTGCAACCGGACCGGTTCGATGTAGTGGTGGCGTCGAACCTGTTCGGCGACATTCTGTCCGACCTGGGACCTGCCTGCGCAGGCACCATCGGCATTGCGCCGTCGGCCAACCTCGATCCCGAGCGGCGTTTTCCATCGCTGTTCGAACCGGTGCACGGCTCGGCCCCGGACATCTATGGGCGCAACATCGCCAACCCGATCGCGATGATCTGGTCCGGTGCGTTGATGCTGGATTTTCTGGGCAATGGCGATGAGCGTTATCGCGCCGCGCACGACGGGATTCTGCAGGCGATCGAACGGGTGATTGCAGAAGGGCCAATCACCCCGGACCTGGGCGGGCAGGGCTCGACTCAGGAGGTCGGCAAGGCGATCGCGCAAGCGCTTTAAAGCCTGCGACGCACTCCTTGTGTAGCAGCTGTCGAGCCTGCGAGACTGCGTTCGGCTGCGCAGCAGTCGTGAAATCGGGCACTGCGGTGTTTCAGCTAAACCGTGGACAGGATTTACGACGACTTCGTCGCCGATCGCAGCCTCGCAGGCTCGACAGCTGCTACGGCCGAACGCAGGGGATCAGTCTTCCTTGCGAATCGTGGCCACGTCATCGGCGCGGACTTTCACTTTCGCCCCGGAAATATCTTCGAATTCGAAGAAGCCATCCTTGCCCTTGGTGTTCGGCATGTCCTTGGTCAAATACTGGGTGCCGTTCTGCAGGGTCACGACCGTTGGCGTCGAGCAACCGGTCAGGGCCAGAAAGGCCGCTGCCGCCAGAGGCAAACCCAGAGTCTTGATATTCATACACACCTCCATCACTCAATAAAAACAGTGCGAACGCCTCGTTCGAGATCAATCCTCACTGTGCTTCTAACGCGGTTGGTGCGATGGAATGGCAGAAAGTTCGATGGTCACCCGAAAATTGTCCGATTGCGTCGCCACTTATCCTTTTCCGTTTGCACCGGGTGGGGCATAGCTGGTATCTGTACGCATAACCAGTATTCGCTTGCCATGGCCCGATTGCCCGTGATTGTAAATCCCCTCGACGACCCGTTCTATTACTTGAACAACTTCATGCAAGTACTTGATTGGCTTGAGCATCGTTATGCCGATGTACTCAGTATCGAAGAGCAGGACTTCATCCGCGACTTCAATCGACTGCCCCGCGAGTCCCAGGCTTTGCTGGTCAGATTGGTGATGCGCAAGGGCGTGCATTTCAGGGTCGGCAAACTGAGTTACGTCGAAATCGGCGACATCGCCAGCGCCGCGGCGCCGCTACTGGCTTTGGGCTGGATCGACGAACAGTCGCCGCTGCCTGTCGAGGAGGTGTTCGAGGTGCTGCTCAAGGCCGAGATTCTCCAGTGTTTTGGCGATGCCATCGATCAACCGAAAGGCAAAAAGAGCGATTGGCTGCCGGCCCTGAGCGAGCAGTTTCCTGAAGAGCAAAGTTTTGCCCAGTGGTGCCCGGCACTGGATGACCGGTTGTTCAGCCTGACCGTCATGGGCCTGTGCGATCGGTTGCGCCTGATGTTCTTCGGCAATCTTTACCAGGATTGGTCGGAATTCGTTCTGGCTGACCTGGGCATCTACACCTACGAAAAAGTCGAGTTTTGCGCCGAGTCCCGAGGCTTGCGCAGCCGCGAAGACGTCGACGCCTGCCTGTTCCTGCACAGCTGTCAGCAGCATTTCGAGGCCGGTGAAGAGGTGGCGGTGGTTGTCGAGCAGATCAACAGGCTGGAACTCGCCAATCCCTGGCTGCAAAGACGTCGGGCCAAGCTGCTGTTCCAGATCGCTCAGCACTGCGAACGCATGGCGGATTTTTCCACCGCCCTGGGCCTCTACCGCGATTGCGCCTACCCCGGCGCACGCCTGCGGCTGATTCGCGTGCTGGAGCGCTGTGGTGAATTTCAACTGGCCATGGATTTGGCGAGCCACGCCGAGCAAACCCCGGAAAACGCCACCGAACATCAGCATTTATTGCGTGTGCTGCCCAGGCTGCGGCGCAAACTGGGCGGGCCGCCGATCAAGCGGCCAGCCCCGCGGCCCATGCAGCGCCTGGACCTGCAATTGCCCAGGCACGACCCGGCATTGTCGGTGGAGTATTACGTTCAGGCGCATCTGGCGGACGAGTCGGCACCGGTGCATTACGTCGAGAACAGCCTGATCAACTCGCTGTTTGGGTTGCTGTGCTGGCCGGCGATCTTCGCCCCGTTGCCGGGGGCGTTTTTTCACCCATTCCAGCGCGGCCCGGTGGACCTGCACAACGAAGACTTTCATGCGCGGCGCGCGGATCTGTTCCAGGCCTGCCTCGCCGAACTCGATGACGGGCGTTACGCCCAGACCATCCGCGAGCGTTACACCGCCAAGTGGGGCGTGCAGTCGCCGTTCGTATTCTGGGGCGCGCTGAGCGAGGAACTGCTGGAGCAGGCGCTCGACTGTCTGCCCGCCGAACACCTCAAGCACTGGTTCAATCGACTGCTGCTCGACATCAAGGCCAACCGCGCCGGCATGCCGGACTTGATCCAGTTCTGGCCGCAACACAAAACCTACCGAATGATCGAAGTCAAAGGCCCCGGCGATCGCCTGCAAGACAACCAATTGCGCTGGCTGGAGTTCTGTCACGAGCACCAGATGCCCATCGCCGTTTGCTACGTGCAATGGGTGGAGCAGGGCGCTTGAGCTACAGCATCGCTGTGCGGGCGTTGTGTGAATTCACCGCCAAGGTCGGCGACCTCGACCTGCGTTTCACCCCGTCGCCAACCGCGCTGGAAGGCATTGTCGGCCATCGCACCGTGGCGTCACGACGCAGCGAGGGTTACCAGAACGAGGTCGCACTCGAGGGCCAGTATCGAACCTTGAGCGTGAAAGGCCGGGCGGATGGCTACGATCCGGGGCAAAACTGCCTCGAAGAAGTCAAAACCTACCGGGGCGACCTGAGCAAGCAGCCGGCCAACCACCGGCAGTTGCACTGGGCGCAGGCGAAAGTCTATGGCTGGTTGATGTGCCAGAAACTGGATTTGGCGCAGATCGACCTGGCGCTGGTGTACTTCGACATCGTCAGCGAGAAGGAAACCTGTCTGGTCGAGACCTTCAGCGCCGCCGACTTGCAGCTGTTCTTCGAGCACCACTGCGGGTTGTTCCTGCACTGGGCCGAGCAGGAAATGGCCCATCGCGAAGGGCGCAATGTGGCGGCTCAACAGCTGAGCTTTCCCCATGCCGATTTTCGCCCCGGCCAACGGCATCTGGCCGAATCGGTGTTCAAGGCAGTCAGCACCGGCCGCTGTCTGATGGCCCAGGCGCCGACCGGTATCGGCAAGACCATTGGCACGCTGTTCCCGATACTCAAGGCCCTGGCGCCGCAGCAACTGGACAAGGTGTTTTTCCTCACGGCGAAAACCCCGGGGCGCAAATTGGCGCTGGACGCGGCTCAGGTCATCCTCGACAGCGCCGATGCACAGCCGTTGCGAGTCCTCGAGATGATCGCCCGGGACAAGGCTTGCGAGCACCCGGACAAGGCCTGTCATGGCGAATCCTGCCCGTTGGCCCAGGGTTTTTATGATCGTCTGCCGGGCGCGCGTCAGGCCGCCAGTCAATTGAGCCTGTTGAACCAGAGTGCCGTGCACGAGGTGGCCCTGCAGCATGAGGTTTGTCCTTATTACTTGAGCCAGGAAATGGCCCGCTGGGCGGACGTGGTGGTCGCTGACTACAACTACTATTTCGACTTCAGCGCGTTGCTGTTCGGGTTGGCCCAGGCCAATAACTGGAACGTCGCGGTGCTGGTGGACGAAGCCCACAACCTGGTGGAGCGCGGCCGGCAAATGTACAGCGCCAGCCTCGACCAGGCGACTTTGAACGGCGTACGAAAAACCGCGCCCGAGTCGTTGAAGAGATCCTTGCAGCGAGTCAATCGTGAATGGAATGCCTTGCACGATCAGCAACTCGGCCCCTATCAGGCCTACGACAAAGCCCCGGAAAAACTGCTTCAGGCCTTGTCCTTGTGCTGCGCAAGCATCGGCGACTACCTGAATGATCATCCTCAGGGCCTGGACAGCGGGTTGCAGAATTTTTACTTCGACATGCTGCAATTCGGCCGCGTGGCTGAACTGTTCGACGAGCATTTTCTATTCGACATCAGCAAGCGTGACCTCGAGCGCAAGCGCAATCTGTCGCAGCTGTGCCTGCGCAATGTGGTGCCCGCCGGTTTCATCCGCCCGCGCCTGACTGCTGCGCGCAGCACGGTGCTGTTTTCCGCGACCCTGAGCCCTCGGCATTACTACGCCGACTTGCTGGGCACCCCGGCGAACACGGTATGGATCGATGTGGAATCTCCATTTCACGCCGATCAGCTGCAAGTGCACATCGTCAGCCAGATCTCCACGCGGTTCGTTCACCGTCAGGCCTCCCTTGCGCCCATCGTCGAGCTGATCGCCAAACAGTTCAGCCAGCGTCCGGGCAACTACCTGGCGTTTTTCAGCAGCTTCGACTATTTGCAGCAAGTGGCGCAGTTGCTGGCCGAGCGGTATCCGCAGATCACGCTGTGGTCGCAGTCCCGGGGCATGGGGGAAGCGCAGCGTCAGGACTTTCTCGACCAGTTCACCGCCGACGGGCAGGGCATCGGTTTTGCGGTGCTGGGTGGCGCGTTCGGTGAAGGCATCGATTTGCCCGGCGCCCGCTTGATTGGCGCCTTCATCGCCACCCTGGGGCTGGCGCAACTCAATCCGGTCAACGAACAGCTGAAACAGCGCATGGCGGCGATTTTCGGTGCCGGTTATGACTACACCTACCTGTTTCCAGGTCTGCAGAAAGTGGTGCAGGCGGCAGGAAGGGTGATCCGTACACGAGAGGATCAAGGGGTGGTGATGCTGATCGACGACCGGTTTGGGGAGAGTAAGGTCAAGCAATTGCTGCCGCGTTGGTGGTCCGTTGAGCTGACGCAATTTCCTTCTGGTTTGTAGGAGTTTTTACCTTGTAAAACAGTGACATATCTTGAAAGACACGCTCGTTTGAACAAACAACGAAACACCGCTTTATTCAAAGGGCAGGCAATCACTTTCAAGCGAATCTTTGATAAGGAAATCAAGGTATGTCAGTAGCACCGAATTACGCTTACACGCCAGAACAAGTCACCGCAGCGTTCACTGAAATCACCACCACATTATTCAGTGGCATCACCGCCGAAACACTCCCCAAGATGCTGATTGTCGCGGGGGTACAGGGCTCGGGTAAAACCTATCTGCTGGAAAAAAGCCTTTTGCCCACCAACCGCTATGCCAATTATGTCCGGCTGTACTTGCCCGAATACCGAAAAAAACACCCTCAATACGCAGAAATGATCAAACTCGGTGTCCTGCACGCTTATGAACATACGGAGGCTTTTGTCCGGGATGTGAGTACGAAGATCTTCACCGAGGCGTTTAAAAACAAATACAACATCATCATGGAATGTGCATTCGACAGCATCGATTTCGCGGCTTTCCCACCGACGGCGACGGCTGCCGGCTACCAGTTCGAAACTCACATCGTCGCCTGCAATCAGGAGTTCGCTCATGTATCGAGCATCAAAAGAGCACTGAAAAGCCTGGAAGATCAGGAAATGGAAAGATTTCTCCCGGCATCAAAGCTGGAGGCCAGCATGAGATATGCACAAGCGATCATCCCGGCCTTCGAGACAGCCGCAAAGGCGATCAGCGGCTCGCAAATCATCTTGTACGAGCGTGGGTTTGGTGGTTTGAAAGACCGTGTCTTGCGCGCTCAGAGCACCTACACAAAGGCCGCCAACGGAGCGATCGACTCGACGACACTCAACGCGCATTTTTCGCACGGTGTCTATTCCGGCATCATCGACAAACATGTCTTCACGATGACCGACCGGGACGAAATGGTCAAAGAATGTCATGTGGCGTTGCATAAGTCCCGGACCCATGCCCGCTATGTCCCGAACTTCGTCTACAACGAGCTGTACGCTTACATCGTCAAATACGTGTACCGATAATCCGCGCTGTAGGAGCTCAGCTCCTACAGTTGATCCGTGGTTGCCGCACGAGTCAGCGGTTGCGCAAACTACGCTCCATCCGCGCAATCCCTTCTTCCAGCAACGCCCGTGGGCAGCCGAAGTTCAAGCGCACGAATTGCCGGGCGTGATCGCCGAAATCCAGCCCGGCGCTCAGCCCGACTCTGGCCTGTTCGAGGAAGAATTGCTGCGGGTTGTCCAGCCCCAGTGCCGTGCAATCGAGCCACGCCAGATAAGTGCCCTGGGGAACGTTCATGGTCACGCCCGGCAACCGCGTGCGAACGGCCTCCACCAGATAGTCCCGATTGCTTTGCAGGTAGGCCATGAGTTCGGTCAGCCATGGGCGGYCTTCGCTGTAGGCGACGCGGGTGGCTTCCAGGCCCAGCGGGTTGACGCTGTCGACCATGCCGCAGCGGGCATGGTTGACGCGATGGAGCAGCGCTGCGTCTTGAATGATCATGAACGCAGTCTTCAGGCCAGCGATGTTGTAGGCCTTGCTGGCCGACATCAAGGTGATGGTGCGCTTGGCGATCTGCGGGCTGAGCGAGGCGGTCGGAATATGCACGCGCCCATCGAAGCACAGCTCGGAATGGATCTCGTCGGAGATGATCCACGCATCCTGTTCCAGGCAGATGTTGGCAACCGCTTGCAGTTCTTCCCGAGGGAAGACCTTGCCCAGCGGGTTATGCGGGTTGCTCAGCAGCAACGCGCCACCGCCTTGCAGAGCCTGGCGCAAGGCATCGAGTGGCGTGGCGTACGTGCCATCGGCCAGCACGTTGAAGTCCAGTTCGACCTTGTTCAGCTGCCAGTGGCCCGGCGCATGACGCAGTGGTGGGTAGTTGGGTGTCTGCACGACCACGTTCTGTTGCGGCTGAACCAGTGCATGCAGGGCCATGTTGAAGCCTGATTCGATACCCGGCAGGAACACCAGTTCCTGGGGCTGCACACGCCAGGCGTACTTGTCCCACAGGTCGGCGACGATGGCGTCACGCAAGTCATTCTGGGCCACGCTGTAACCGAGCATCGGGTGTTCCAGGCGTTTTTGCAGGGCCTGAATGATCGCCGGCGGTGCGGCGAAGTCCATGTCGGCGACCCACATCGGCAACACGTCGGCCGGGTAGCGGCTCCACTTGGTACTGCCGGTGCCATGGCGGTCGAACACCTGATCAAAATCGAAAGTCATGCTCAGTCTCATAAAAGGCAGAGGGGGTAATCCGGCGGCCATGATAAGCGCCAACCTTCACTGCTGGCGAGTTGTGCAACAGGGCATGACCGGCAAGCCGCCGACGGTCGGTTTTCAGACCGTGCACCACAACATTGTCTAAAGTTCTAATTGGCGGTAGTTCCGTTGCCGTCACCGTGATCGTCCAGAAAAACCCGGCCAACGCACCGGGCTTCCACCTGATCAGGAGTGCACGATGGACCTCAACCGTCGTCAGTTCTTCAAGGTCGCTGGTCTCGGCCTTGCAGGATCCACCCTTGGCGCGCTGGGCATGGCCCCGACGCCAGCCTTCGCCGAACAAGTGCGTCATTTCAAGCTCGCCCATACCCATGAAACCCGCAACACCTGCCCGTACTGCTCGGTCGGCTGCGGCTTGATCATGTACAGCCAGGGCGACAATGCGAAGAATGTCGCCCAGAGCATCATTCACATCGAAGGCGATGCCGACCACCCGGTCAATCGCGGCACCCTCTGCCCAAAAGGCGCAGGCCTGCTCGACTTCATTCACAGCCCCAGCCGTCTGCAATACCCGCAAGTGCGCAAGCCCGGCACCAAGGAGTGGACGCGGATCTCCTGGGATGAAGCGCTGGACCGTATCGCCGACCTGATGAAGGCCGACCGTGACGCCAACTTCATCGAGAAGAACGCCCAGGGGCAAACGGTGAACCGCTGGCTGACCACCGGTTTCCTCGCGGCCTCGGCCTCGTCCAACGAAGCGGGTTACATCACCCACAAGGTCATTCGCAGTCTGGGCATGCTGGGGTTCGATAACCAGGCACGTGTCTGACATGGCCCGACGGTGGCAAGTCTTGCCCCGACGTATGGCCGTGGTGCCATGACCAACCACTGGACCGATATCGCCAACGCGAATCTGGTTCTGGTGATGGGCGGCAACGCAGCAGAAGCACACCCTTGCGGTTTCAAATGGGTGACCGAAGCCAAAGCCCACAACAAGGCGCGGCTGATTGTGGTCGACCCGCGTTTCACCCGTACGGCCTCGGTAGCGGACTATTACGCACCGATCCGCACCGGCACCGACATCGCCTTCATGGGCGGGCTGATCAATTACCTGTTGACCGAAGACAAGATCCAGCACGAATACGTGCGGGCCTATACGGACGTGTCGTTCATCGTCAAGGCCGGCTACGGTTTCGAGGACGGCTTGTTCAGCGGTTACGACGCGAGCAAGCGCAGCTACACCGACAAGTCCGGCTGGGGGTATGAGATCGGCGAGGACGGCTTTGCCAAAGTCGACCCGACCTTGCAGGACCCACACTGCGTCTATCAATTGATGAAGCAGCATTACAGCCGCTACACCCTGGAGCTGGCCAGTCAGGTCTGTGGCATGCCCACCGACGCGATGAAGAAAATCTGGGAAGAGATTGCCACGTGTGCGCAACCGGGCAAGACCATGACGATTCTCTATGCCCTGGGCTGGACCCAGCACTCGATCGGCTCGCAGATGATCCGCAGCGCGGCCATGGTGCAACTGCTGCTGGGCAACATCGGCATGCCGGGCGGGGGCGTCAACGCTTTGCGTGGGCACTCCAACATCCAGGGCCTGACCGACCTCGGCTTGCTGTCTAACCTGTTGCCCGGTTACCTGACCCTGCCGTCCGAAGCCGAACAGGACTACAACGCCTACATCGCCAAACGCGCCCTCAAACCGCTGCGTCCCGGGCAGATGTCCTACTGGCAGAATTACGGCAAGTTCCACGTCAGCCTGATGAAGGCCTGGTACGGCGCCAATGCCACCGCCGAGAATCACTGGGGCTACGACTGGCTGCCGAAACTGGACATTCCCGGCTACGACATCCTGAAAATGTTCGACATGATGGGCAAGGGCCAGGTCAACGGCTACATGTGTCAGGGCTTCAACCCGATCGCCGCCTTGCCGGACAAGAACCGGGTGATGAAGGCGCTCGCCAAACTCAAGTGGCTGGTGGTGATGGACCCGCTGGCCACCGAGACCTCGGAGTTCTGGCGCAACGTCGGGCCTTACAACGATGTGCAGACGGCCGACATCCAGACCGAAGTCATCCGCCTGCCCACCACCTGTTTCGCCGAAGAAAACGGCTCGCTGGTCAACAGCGGCCGCTGGCTGCAATGGCATTGGAAAGGTGCCGACGGCCCGGGACAGGCGCGCACCGACGTGAAGATCATGGCCGAGCTGTTCATGCGCCTGCGTCAGCGCTATCAGGCCAATGGTGGCGCCTGGGCCGAGCCGATCCTCAAGCTCGACTGGCCCTACAAAGTACCGGATGACCCGACACCGGAAGAACTGGCCCGGGAATTCAACGGCTACGCCATCGCCGATGTCACCGACGCTTCGGGCGCGGTGGTCAAGGCCGGTCAGCAGCTGTCCGGTTTCGCCCAACTCAAGGACGATGGCAGCACGGCCTCCGGTTGCTGGATCTTCTGCGGCAGTTGGACCGAGCAGGGCAACAACATGGCCCGTCGTGACAACAGTGATCCTTACGGCATGAAGCAGAACCTCGGGTGGGCCTGGGCCTGGCCGGCGAACCGACGGATTCTCTATAACCGTGCCTCTTGCGACCCTCAAGGCAAACCGTGGGATGCGAAAAAGCGCCTGGTGTGGTGGAACGGCAAGGTCTGGACCGGCACCGACGTGCCCGACTACAAGGTCGATGTGCCGCCGGAAGCCGGGATGAACCCGTTCATCATGAACCCCGAAGGCGTGGCGCGGTTCTTCGCCCTCGACAAGATGAACGAAGGGCCATTCCCCGAACACTATGAACCGTTCGAGACGCCCATCGGCATCAACCCGATGCACCCCAATAACAAACAGGCGACCAGCAACCCGGCCGGGCGGATCTTCGATTCGGTCTGGGACACCCTGGGCCAGGCCAAGGACTTCCCTTATGCGGCGACCAGCTACCGGCTGACCGAACACTTCCACTTTTGGACCAAGCATTGCCCGATCAACGCCGTGACCCAGCCCGAGCAGTTCGTCGAAATCGGCGAGGCGCTGGCCAAGGAGAAGGGGATTGCCGCTGGCGACCGGGTTAGGGTCAGTTCCAAGCGCGGACATATCGAAGCAGTGGCGGTGGTGACCAAGCGGATTCGTCCGCTGCAGGTCAACAATCAGGTGGTGCACCAGATCGGTATCCCGTTGCACTGGGGTTTCACCGGCGCCACCCGCCACGGTTACCTGACCAACACCCTGGTGCCGTTCCTCGGCGATGGCAACACACAGACCCCGGAATCCAAGTCATTCCTGGTCAACGTGGAGAAAATCTAAATGGCCAGCCAAGACATCATCGCCCGTTCGGCCACCACCACCGTGCCGCCCTCGGTGCGTACCCAAGGGGAAGTGGCCAAGCTGATCGACACCACCAAGTGCATCGGCTGCAAGGCTTGCCAGGTCGCCTGCTCGGAATGGAACGAGCTACGCGACGACGTCGGTCACAACCTCGGCACCTACGACAACCCTCACGACCTCAGCGCAGACACGTGGACCCTGATGCGTTTCACCGAGCATGAAACCGACGCCGGCAACCTCGAATGGTTGATCCGCAAGGACGGCTGCATGCACTGCGCCGAGCCCGGCTGCCTGGCGGCATGCCCGAGCCCCGGCGCGATCATCAAACACGCCAACGGTATCGTCGACTTCGATCAGGACCACTGCATCGGCTGCGGCTATTGCATCACCGGTTGCCCGTTCAACATTCCGCGCATCTCACAAAAGGACCACAAGGCCTACAAATGCACGCTGTGTTCGGACCGGGTGGCGGTGGGGCTGGAGCCGGCCTGCGTGAAAACCTGCCCGACCGGCGCCATCGTGTTCGGCAGCAAGGAAGACATGAAGGAACACGCCGCCGAACGCATCGTCGACCTCAAGAGCCGCGGCTTCGACAACGCCGGTTTGTATGACCCCGAGGGCGTCGGTGGCACCCACGTCATGTATGTGTTGCACCATGCCGACACGCCCAGGTTGTATGCCGGTTTGCCGGATCACCCGGCGATCAGTCCGCTGGTGGACCTGTGGAAAGGTCTGAGCAAACCCCTGGCGCTGTTGGCCATGGGCGCGGCGGTGCTGGCCGGGTTCTTCCACTACGTGCGCGTCGGGCCACAACTGGTCGAGGAGGACGAACATCCAACCACCGTCGACCCCGCCGTGCATGAGTTCGATCCGTCGGTGCACACATTCGATCCGACCAAACCGGGCGGGGAGGACAGGCCATGAACGACAAACCGATCCTGCGCTACACCGCCAACCAGCGCACCAACCACTGGCTGGTGGCGATTGTGTTCCTCTTGGCCGCGTTGTCGGGGCTGGCCTTGTTTCATCCGGGGTTGTTCTGGCTCAGCAACCTGTTTGGCGGCGGTTCGTGGACGCGCATTCTGCATCCGTACCTGGGCGTGACGATGTTTGTGCTGTTCCTCGGCCTGGTGTGCAGTTTCTGGCGGGCGAACTACTTCATCACCAACGACCGGCTGTGGCTCAGGCGTGTCGGGCATGTGATCCGTAACGAGGAGGAGGGCGTGCCGCCGATTGGCAAATACAACCCGGGACAGAAGCTGCTGTTTTGGGTGTTACTGATCTGCATGCTGGTGTTGCTGTTCAGCGGGCTGGTGATCTGGCGCGCCTGGTTCAGTGCTTACTTCGGCATTACCAGCATTCGCTGGGCGATGCTGCTGCATGCGTTGGCGGGGTTCATCCTGGTGCTGAGCATCATCGTCCACGTCTACGCGGGTATCTGGATTCGCGGTTCGGTCCACGCCATGGTGCGTGGCCGGGTCAGCCGCGCCTGGGCGAGAAAACACCATGAGCTCTGGTACCGGGAAGTGACCGGTGACGAAACCCCTGAGCGACCGATCAGCAAAAAAGGATGACCCCTTGGCCACGATCCTCGAGCCTGGGCAGATAGAAGCGGCGGCGAGTTCACCGCCGTTTTTGTACCTGCCGCCGAACAACCTGTTCACCCTGCGCGCGTTGCGCCTGGAACGTTTGGCTGACGGCCATCCCATGGCGGACTATCTGCGTTTGATCGCGGGGTTGTGTCATGTCCAGCAGCAGCTGATGGATGATCCGCTCGTGGCGACCATGCCCGACCCCGAACGCCTGCGGTTGTGCGTAGAACATGGCTTACCGCCGTTCGCCGCCGACAGTCTGGTGCGCGAAAACGTTTGGCTGCCATACCTCGAGGCCTTGTTGCAGCGCTATCAGCCATTGCCACACTCGGTGGTAGAAAACGCCGTGGCGACGTTGCGCAGTGCGAACCCTGGGCTGCTCAAGGCGTGGGCGATTGCCCTGGTCAGCGGCCAGTACTCGATGCTGCCGGCAGCGCTGGTGCCGTTTCTCGGTGCCGCGCTGCAAGCGGCCTGGAGTTATTGGCTGCTGAACACGCCTAACCTTGAACTCCATCTGCAGCGCCAGCATGGCGACAGCCTCAGCCAATGCCCGGCCTGCGGTTCACCGGCGATGGCCGGGGTGATTCGTCATCGCGGCAAATACAACGGCTTGCGTTATCTAGTTTGCTCGTTGTGTGCCTGCGAATGGCATGTGGTGCGGGTCAAATGCGTGTATTGCGAACAGAGCAAGGGGCTTGAATACGTCAGCTTCGAGGATGATCGCCACGCCGCCAATCAGGCGCCGTTGCGGGCGGAGGTCTGTCCCGGCTGCAACAGCTACCTGAAACTGATCTACCTGGAAAACGACGCCGAAGCCGAAGCCCTGTCGGCGGACCTGTCCAGCCTGATGCTGGACATGCGCCTGGAGCAGGAAGGTTACCAGCGACCAGCGCCCAATCTGCTGCTGGTAACAGGCGAACAGTAGCTCCAACGCTACGATGTGTAGCAGCTGGCGAAGCCTGCGTTCGGCTGCGAAGCAGTCGTGAGTCCGGCAACCATGGTGCACCTGACACACCGCAATGGTGATTTTACGACTGCTGCGCAGCCGAACGCAGCCTCGCAAGCTCGACAGCTGCTACAAGGAGTGCGTCGCGGCTGAAAGTGAACAGCACTCGAGCGGGGAGCCCAGCGGCTACACTCAGACGCGACGGTCAATCGCTTCCGGGAGCCTCTGATGCCCGCAACACTCGCCGGCAAAACCTTGCGGCTGCCTTCCATCGACAGCCTGCTACGCCATCCCGCCTGCCAACCGTTGGCCGAGCGTTACGGACACGACGCACTGCTGGCCGGCCTGCGGCAATTGCTCGATGACTTGCGCGAGCCGGTGCACAACGGTGAACTCGCTGCCATTGAAATCGCCCCCGACGTATTAGCGGGGAGGGCAGGTGAGCGTCTGGCAATTCAGCATCGCAGCCAGATCCGCCGCGTGTTCAACCTCACCGGCACGGTGCTGCACACCAACCTCGGTCGTGCGTTGTTGCCGGAACAAGCCATTGAAGCGGTGCAACGGGCTGCGCGCTATCCGCTCAATCTGGAATTCGACCTGCACAGCGGCAAGCGCGGCGACCGGGACGATTTGATCGAAGGCTTGATCCGCGAACTGACCGGCGCAGAAGCAGTCACCGTGGTCAACAACAACGCCGCCGCTGTGTTGCTGACGCTCAACAGCTTGGGCGCACGCAAGGAAGGGATCATCTCCCGAGGTGAGCTGATCGAAATCGGCGGCGCGTTTCGCATTCCCGACATCATGGCCCGCGCCGGGGTGCGGTTGCATGAGGTGGGCACCACCAACCGCACCCATGCGCGCGATTACGAGGCTGCCATCGGCCCGCGCAGTGGTCTGCTGATGCGCGTACACGCGAGCAATTACAGCATCGAAGGCTTCACCGCGAGAGTGCCAACGGCGGAATTGGCGCAGCTGGCTCACCGCCACGGACTGCCCTTGCTCGAAGACCTCGGTAGCGGCAGCCTGCTGGACCTGACACGCTGGGGGTTGCCCGCCGAACCGACGGTGCGCCAGGCACTGCTCGATGGCGCGGACATCGTCACCTTCAGCGGCGACAAATTGCTTGGGGGGCCTCAGGCCGGATTGATTGTCGGCCGCAAAGACCTGATCTCCAGGATCAAAAAGAACCCGCTCAAGCGTGCCTTGCGAGTCGACAAACTGACCCTGGCCGCCCTAGAAGCCGTATTGGCGCTGTACCGCGATCCCGATCGATTGGCCGAACGACTGCCAAGTCTGCGTCTATTGACCCGGCCCCAAGCCGACATCCTCGCCCAGGCCGAACGCTTGCAACCGTCATTGGCGCAGGTGTTGGGCGATGGCTGGAGCGTCAGCGCGGTGCTGGCACTGGGCATGATCGGCAGTGGCAGCCAACCCGTGGCTCGATTGCCCAGCGCCGCGTTATGCCTGCGGCCCAACGTTTCCAAACGCCTGCGTGGGCGACGGTTGCTAGGGCTGGAGGCAGCATTACGGCAACTGCCCATTCCGGTGCTCGGTCGCATTGACGATGACGCCTTGTGGCTCGACCTGCGTCAACTCGACGACGAAGCCGCGTGGCTGGCGCAGCTCAATCAGCTGGCGCCATTCGATCAACTGCAGGAGGAGGGCCGGGACGGGTGATTGTCGGCACGGCGGGGCATATCGATCACGGCAAGACTTCCTTACTCCAGGCTCTGACCGGGCAGGCCGGTGATCGTCGCCGCGAAGAACGCGAACGCGGCATGACCATCGACCTGGGCTATCTCTATGCGGCGCTGGAACCGGGCGCCGCCCTGACCGGTTTTATCGACGTGCCCGGCCATGAGCGCTTCACCCACAACATGCTGGCTGGTGCTCAGGGGATTGATCTGGTGTTGCTGGTGGTAGCGGCCGATGACGGCGTCATGCCGCAAACCCGTGAACACTTGGCGATTGTCGAGTTGCTGGGCATCCCTCGGGCACTGATTGCAATCAGCAAGTGCGACCGGGTTGACCCGGCTCGGGTGCAGGCTGTTCGTGAGCAGATCGATGCATTACTGGCGCCCGGCCCGTATGCCGGCGCGCCGCAAATCCCGCTGTCGAGTGTCACTGGCGAGGGCATCGAGACACTGCGCCAAGCCTTGCTGGATGCACAGCATGAGGTTGTTCAACGCACCACCGGCGGCGGTTTTCGTCTGGCGATTGATCGGGCCTTCAGCGTAGCCGGCGCCGGCATCGTGGTGACCGGTACGGCGTTGTCCGGCCAGGTGACAGTGGGCGATACGCTGATGTTGAGCCCGCAGGGCAAACCGGTGCGAGTACGTGGTCTGCATGCGCAAAACCAGGCCGCTGACAACGCAATGGCCGGGCAGCGCGTCGCGCTGAACCTGAGTGCCGAGCGTTTGGCCCTGGAGCAGATCCACCGTGGCCACTGGCTGGTGGCCGAATGGCTGCATGCGCCGACCCAGCGTCTGGATATCCAGTTGAGGGTGTTGACCAGCGAAGCGCGAAGCTTCGAACACTTTCAACCGGTGCATGTGCATCTTGGAACTCAGGACGTGACGGGGCGGGTGGCCTTGCTGGAAGGCGCAAGCCTGGCACCGGGCGGGCAGATGTTCGCGCAACTGCTGGTCAATGCGCCGGTGTTGGCAGTGAAGGGCGACCGCTTGATCCTGCGCGACCAAAGCGCCCAACGCACCCTTGGCGGTGGCCAAGTGCTGGACCCGTTCGCCCCGGCCCGACATCGTCGCAGCCCTGAGCGATTGGCGCAGCTACAAGCGCTGTCCGCCACCAATAGCCTGGAAGCGGCACTGCCGGCGTTGCTGGCCAACAGCGACACCGGGCTCGATCCGCAGCGCCTGGAGCGCCAGTTCAACCGTCCGCGCCAGACTTGGCAATTACCCGATGACGTGCGCTTGATCGATACTCGACAGGGGCCGTTGTTGTTCAGCGCGGTGCGTTGGGAAGCGCTGRAAGCACCGCTGCTGGAACACCTCGCACGCTTTCATCAACTCGAACCGGACCAGATGGGACCAGACCGGGATCGCCTGCGTCGCTTCGCCGGCAGCGTGCTGGAACGGTCGACCTTTATCAGCCTGATCGACGAATTACTGGCCAGTGGTGCAATGGCGGCCAGCGGCCCGTGGCTGCATTTACCCGATCACCAAGTGCGCTTGAGCGAGGACGACGAAGCCCTCTGGCACCAATTGCAGCCGTTGTTCGAACAGGCGGGTTTCGATCCGCCGTGGGTGCGTGATCTGGCCAAAGCCACTGGCCATGACGAGGCTGCCGTGCGCCTGCTGCTGCGCAAGATGGCCCGGTTGGGACTGCTGCATCAAATCGTTCGTGACCTGTTTTACACCGACACGCTGCTGCGCCGATTGGCGGCTATGCTGGTGCAACTGGCCAGCGATAACCCGGTGATCCAGGTCGCCGGGTTTCGCGATGCCGTGGGCCTGGGGCGCAAGCGCAGTATTCAGATTCTTGAATACTTCGACCGGCTCGGCCTGACCCGCCGCTTTGGCGATCGACGCCATATCCGGCTCGACAATGCATTGGCCCAACAAACCGCAGTCTGACTTCAAGGAAGGCAATCGCGCCCGGTGGCGCGGCCGGGCTTCAAACCCGGTTGGGGACGGCATCCGTTCCCGGGCAGGTTCGACTCCGGCTGCCTTCCGCCATTTCCACGGTGACGTCGATCACAGGTGCCCGAAGGTCAGCGGGTACTGGATGACGACGTAAACCCTGTCGATGTCATCGCCCGCCTGAGCGGTGTTGGCCCGATGAGACACATGGGACAGTTGCAGTGACAACCCCTTGGCGGAGCCTGACTGCACGACGTAGCGCAGGTCGATGTCGCGCTCCCAATGCCGCCCGCCATCGCCCTGTTGAGGTACGTACTCGCCAATGGTCGGGTCGAACGGGTTGTAGGCCCCACCCTTGGGCGCACGGGTGCCGTCGATGTCGCTGCCCCGGACATAACGCGTCATGAAACTCAGGCCGGGGATGCCATAAGCACCGAGGTCGAGGTCGTAGCGTGCCTGCCAGGAGCGTTCGTGGGCGCCGTTGAAGTCGGCGTACTTGATCGAGTTGGCCAGGTAAATCGAGTCGCCACCGACGAAGTCGAACGGTGTGTCGCCATTGATGCGTTGCCAGGCCAGGGTGAAGGCATGGGCATCCAGGGTGTATTTGCCCGAGAGGCTGTAGGCGGTGTTGTCGATGGCACCGGCCAGTGCCTTGCCGGTGTCCTGCGTGCGGTACAGGTTGGCGTCGAGGAACACGGCGGACTGTTTCAGGTGCAGGTTGGCGTAATACTGGCGCCAGGTGTCGCTCAGCTCGGAGGCGTACAACGCGCCGCCGACAGGACTGTTTGTGAACAGGTCGGTGCCCAGAAACGTGATGCCACCAGCTTCGGTGTTGGCGCCGTAGCCGTAAAAGTTGCCCTTGCTTGTTGTGTTGTCCTGATTCTTGAACGCCGTGAAATGACCAGCCACCAGTTTCATGTTGTCGATTTCGTTGCTGTTCAACAGAAAGCCCGTGGCGTATTCCGGTTGCAGGCGTTTGTCGGAGGTGTCGAACACCGGGGTTTCCACGGTCATTTCACCGAAGGCCAGGGTGGTTCGGGAGGCCCTGATTTTCAGCGCGCCACCGGCACTGGAATAGTTGTCTTCGCTGCGACCGTCACTGTCCAGCGGCAGTAACCCGGTTCCCGAATGCCCTTTGCCGCCGTCGAGCTTCAGCCCCATAAACGCGTGGCTGTCGACGCCGAAACCTAGCGTGCCGGGAGTGAATCCAGATTCAAATGAGCCGATAAAGCCTTGAGCCCACTCTTGTTTGTAGTTCTTGCCCGAAGGCTGGGGTGAGCGGTAGTCGCTGTTGAGGAAGAAATTTCGACTGAGCACCTCAAGCTTCCCGCCCTCGAGAAATCCTTGCGCGGAATCCGGTGCCTCATCCGCCAGGGCTGTTCCGGCAAAAAACACGCAGAGCCAGAAGGACGCCCTGGGTACGTCCTTCCTGCCGGAAATGCGCGGGAGGGTTTGTAAAGAAAACATGACGGATCTCCCGCTTGAAACAGCGACTCCGAAGAGTCGCTATTTATTCTCAATGGCCTTCAGAGGCATGGAACATGGTCTTGGCGTAGATCAGGCCCAGACCATAGGCACCACCGTTGGCGATGGAGGTTTTCACCGTCTCGTCGTAAGTCTCGGTGCGTGCCCAGTCGCGCTGCAGTTCAAGCAGGTATTGCAGCGAAGTCATTGGGCGGGCACCGAGCTGGATCATGCGTTGCACGGCCATTTCATGGGCTTCGATGGAGACATCGCCACAGGCATCGGCGATGAAGTACACCTCGAAGCCTTGGTCGAGGGCCGACAGTGCCGGGCCAACGATGCACACGGAGGTCCACAGGCCGGCCAGGACGATTTTTTGTTTGCCGATGGCGTTGACTTCAACGGCAATGCGCTCGTCTTCCCAGGTGTTCATGCTGGTACGGTCGATCACTTTGTGTTCCGGGAACACCGATTTGATTTCGTCGAAGATCGGGCCGGAGAAGCTTTTCTCGGCAACGGTGGTGAGGATGGTCGACACCTTGAAGCCCCGGGCTGCCTTGGCCACCAGTGCGGCGTTATTGCGCAGGGTGACGGCATCGATCGACTTGGTCGCAAAGGACATTTGCGACTGGTGATCGATCATGATCAGGGTGTGGTCGGTTGGGGTCAGCAGGGTTTTGCCCGGTACAGCTTTTGCGATGGCCATGATGATGTCCTTGCAAGTGGATTGTGGGTGGTTCACAGGGCCTATGGTTGCGTAGATTTCGATGCGGATATTGAGTCGATGTGCTGTTTTTGATTCAAGGCGCATCAGCACAAAGGTGGGGCGGCGGAGCATACAAAGGAACGCCTCAATGGACGCTCCGCGTTCGGCCCCGAAACCTCAAAGGCATTTCTGATTGCGACCTGACCCGCGTCACCCGGGCGGTGCATCTACTGACGCGCGAAGGCTGTGCCGTGCTGGATGTGATTCAGGCTCGGGCGTTGCAGCGGGAGGAGGGAGGGGTTCAAGGCCGCTGTTTAGCGGTGTAGCAAGGGACGCGATCGCGAGCAGGCTCGCTCCCACGAGTGATCGCTGGCGTGCACAAATAATGTGCTCACAGAAAATCCAGTGTGGGAGCGGGCTAGCTCGCGAAGAGGCCGGCACATCCAGCATTGCAACTGCCTGACACCCCTCGCCAGGTCAGAGCCGGAACGCTTGTCGTCCTACCAGTAACCATTTGCCTTGCTGTTTTTGCCAGATCTGAAAGTTCTCGATTTCCGTGGGAACAATCTCGGTACCCTTGATGGCCTGCGCCGAAAAATGATGGCGGACCAACGCCACATCACCCGATACGGTAATTTTCTGGTTCTGCATCTCCAGCGTCTTGAAAGCGCTTTTTCCGCTTTCAATGTCGGCGATGAACTCTTTCTTGTCCTGGACTTTCCCGCTGGAATGCCCGTAGGTCAGGTTTTCAGCGGTGAGCGCATTCAGTTGTGGGACGTTTTTGGTCAGCATCGCTTGAGTCAGATGGTCTACCGCAGTGGCAACATCCTTCTCGCTCGATGCGGGGGAGGCCGCCACGTAGCCACTGAACAGGCATAGAAAACCGATAATCAGTTTCACTTTTTTCATGGGTAATTCCTTGTTGTTATAGGTGCGAGGACGACAGATGGATTACGTCAACTCATCTGTCATCGTACAACATATCAGGTTTTTACCAATTGACGCAGATATGGCTTGCCGACCTGGAAACATTCCCGGCGCAGGGCTGACCTATCCATATGCATCAGCAATGCTGGCCAAAAGCCTTCTATAATGCGCAGCCTTTGACGCCAGTGTACTCAACAGCCCGGTATTTCCTTGAAACGCGATCTTCGACTTGCCACTTTTCTGATCTTTCTGGTGTGTGTCTCCGTGGTGCTGCTGACGGCCTGGCAGACATGGACAGCCCGACAGAACACCTTGAGCGACATCAATACCGATACATTGAACCTGACTCACRCGCTCAACACTTACACCGAGGGCACCTTCAAGCAAAGTGAAGTGCTGTTGCTGGGCCTGACAGAAAGGATCGAGAAAGACGGCACCGGCCCGGAGCAACTCAAACGGCTGAGCAAGTTGGTTGCCCAGCAGATGGATGCGCTCCCGCAATTAAATAATGTGGTGCTATATGACGCCCAAGGGGACTGGCTATTCTCGACCAACATGCTGATCTCATCCAATAGCAACAACGCAGATCGGGCGTTCTTCAAGCATCACCGAGACGTCGCGGATCGCGGTATCTATATCGGCCCGGCGATTCTCAGCCGTGTCACTTGCGCCTGGGTGATTTCCGTCAGCCGACGCATCGATCACCCTGATGGAAGTTTTGCCGGGGTAATCGCCGCGACTATCAGCCTCGAACACTTCCTCAAACTTTATCGAAGCATCCACGTGGGGCAATTCGGCGCGATCAGCCTGACCTCATCCGAAGGGCGCCTGCTGGTGCGGTATCCCTTTCAAGTGGAAGACATCGGCCGTGACCTGTCTCACGCACCCATATTCTCCGAATACTTGCGCAACACCTCATCGGGCACCGTGGATTTTGCGTCGAAAGTAGATGGCATCCATCGCCTCTACGCATTCAAGAGAAACGATCAATATCCTGTCGTCACGACGGTTGCGGTGGGGCAGGCCGAGGCAATGCAAGCGTGGCTCAGTCAGACAAAGCAATCTGTCGCTGTGGTGCTGCTGTTGTTGGGGCTCCTGGTCGCACTGGGACGCCGGCTGATTTCCCACATCAGCCGGCGTATTCGGGCGGAGGAAAAATTGCTCGCCACCCAAACCGCACTGATCGAGCTTAACCAGACGCTGGAAGTTCTCGCCAGCGAGGACAAACTCACCGGCCTCGCCAACCGCCGGCATCTCGATCAGTTCCTGGATGTCGAACTCAAACGCGCCAAGCGACTCGCAAGCCCGTTGTCACTGATCCTGATCGATGTGGACTTTTTCAAACGCTACAACGATCACTACGGCCATCTCGCTGGAGACGAATGTCTACGGATCATTGGTCAGGCGATCAAGCACTGTGTACGTCGCCCGGGAGACATGGCGGCTCGTTATGGCGGGGAAGAAATCGCCGTGGTGATGCCCAATACGGACGAATCAGGAGCGCGCAAGGTTGCCGAGGCGATCCTGTCGGGGATTGCGGCCGAGCAGCTTGCGCATTTGTCGAGCCCGTTAGGTATCGTGACCGTCAGCCTGGGGTTGGCGACATATGTCGCCGACGGCAGCGACCCTGATGAAAAGGCACTGATCGGTCGTGCAGACCGCGCACTTTATACGGCAAAGTCGCAGGGGAGAAATCAGCTGAGCGTCGCGTGATCGAGCAGGCACTTGGAGGAAAGAGCGAACTATCGGCACGCGGCGCAACTATCGGTTCAAGTGATAGTGACAATCAAGAAACGCAAGTTCTGCTGGATCGGGTAAAGGCGGAAAATCGCCTCCATCGAAGACGCAGCTCAAGGAATTTACGCGATGAAGACATTGACCCGACTGGCAATTGTCGCCCTGTTGATGGGCGGGGTTGTTACTGCTGCAACCGCCTACGCAGACGACGCCCAGTCGTGCCATTTTCTGCCCATCGCCGGCGCCAGTACCGGGTTGCAGCATTCGCAAACCGTCGGTGTGCTGTACAGCGAAAACACCCTGGACAACCTGCAATACCTCGAGCGTTACCACGATGTGGCGGTGAACGGCGCGCGCGATGCGCTGGATGCGCGGATTCGCGACGCGTTCATCAACAGCTCCGACCCAGAGTTGGCAATCGACTGGCTGATGAGTTCGTTACAGCAGCAGTTCCTGTCGGTGACCGTCTACAACAACCTCGATGCGTTGTTGCAGGCCCATCCGGATGTGGTGGTGATGCTCGATACGCATAACCGTCTGCTGACCCAACGCAACAGTCAGGTCGAAGCGCGTTTCGCCGCACGGTTCTACGATGCCAACCTGCAATACATCGGCAAGGCCGAAGGCGCCGTCGAGAAACAAATGCCTTCGGTCTGGGTACACCGTAAAGCTGCAGCCGAGATTGCCGCCCAGATCGATCAACAACGCGACCTGCAACTCAGCGCCTTGAAGCAGTTCGATGACTCGCTCAAAACCCTGGTGACTGCTGGCTGAACACCCGGACCATAACCGCAACGACAGTGACCCGTTGCGCAACGAAACAGATTTTTTACTTCAGGACTGCACCGATGCGCCCTTTATTTGTTCCTGCCATGGCTTTCGCCACCTTGCTGCTGGCCGGTTGTGCCACTGCGCCGAACGACCCGACGCAGATCCTGCAGACGAAAAAAACGCCTGCCGAATACGCCGATTGCGTGGTACCGAAGTTGCAGGGCAGCGCACTGAACCCGACGGTCTCGCAAACCCAGCGCAGCTACCGGATCGTGGTGCCGAGCAAAGTCGCCGCGGACAACGTCCTGGAAGCCTACAAAGCGCCGAACGGCGGCAAGGTGTTTTTGTATGAGCGCCACTTGCTGGCGTCGAACTTCATGCCTTCGAGTTTCGAACGTGCCGCGCAGGATTGCCTGTAACCCGTAACCGCTTTGAAAAATGCTCCTTTGGTTGGCCGCAACCAACCAATTTTTTGCCCCGTACCTTATGTGGTTTCGGGGCTTTTTTTTGCCTGCAGGTTTTGGGGCTGGGAGCAGGGCGCCGGTACTTGCGCCAGAGACATCAACCGACCGGCTCGGCCTTGCAACTCATTGGCCCTGAGCCAGGCTTCTGGAATAGCACCACGTCGCCGTCTTGCCAGAAACTGTAATTCCCTTGGGAGTCCTTGCCTGTGTATCGGGTTCCCGAATCACTCGGCTCCTGGTTCAGGACGATCGAGGTGTTCGCCCATTTCAGGTACACGACACCAGGCTGCGTGGTGAAGAAGGTGGCGGCAACCAGCGGGTCAAGCCCTGTACAACGAAAAGCCAGGGGGCCCTCGGTGAGTCTGTATGGGTCCTTGGTTCTCACGATGGCCGAGCCTTGGCGCAGCTGGTACGCGCGCTCGGCATAACTGCGGACTGTGCACGTCTTGGGGACAGGTGTGGAGGCGCACTGATTGCGGGCATCGATCCAGAACTGCTGGTCGATCATGATTTTGTCCGGACGCGGCACTGAATGTTCATCCGTGAGCGCCAGGCGATAAAGACGCGTCAGTTCGATATCCATCTGCGCCAGCTGCGGATCGCGACAAATCAGCTTTTCGACGGACGCCTTTGCCTCGGCACAGTCGAAGCTGGTCTTGAAGGTTGGTGCTGCATTAACACAAGTGCTCGCCGCCGCGCATACGCTGGCAGCGAGTAGACAGGTGAAAAGGGCCGTGACCGTTTTCATGTTGGCTTCACCCAGATCATTACGTGATGCCCGGATTGCCGTGGGATTGATCAATGCGTTGAATAGTTATTCGTTCGCATTGGTGTATCGCAGTGTAAGTCAGTGCTCAGAACTTGCCATACCGCTCGGCGGCGGTGGGGTTGCAGGAGCGAGTTAGCCGCCACTGAAATTTGACGGCCTTCGCCTGCAGCTATTCGACCCGCGGGTGCCCCACAAATGCCACGTCACTCTAGGGGGGGCGCCCCCAAAGGCTCCAGGTAAAATCAGTTGTACTGACTTATCGATCCAGCTGCGGGTTTGGGCCTCCAGGTGTGGGTCAGCTGATAGGCAATTGCCAACCATATAAACCACCCCGGCATGACCATTAAAGCAATCCGGGTGTCAGGTCTTAATGCCAGCAAACAGAGTACAAAGCCCAGGAACGCCAAGGAGAACCAGGCCATCGGCACGCCGCCAGGCATCTTGTAGGCCGATTGCGCATGCAGATCGGGCCGGCTTCTGCGATAGGCAATGTACGACGCGAGGATGGTCGACCAAGTGAAAATCACCAGGATCGCCGACACGGTCGAGACG
>NZ_JBFTML010000052.1:0-37471 GCF_056396925.1 Pseudomonas sp. 05N433
GCCTTAAAGCGGGCCAGCCTGCGTTGCAGGCCTTGGAAAGGGAACAATCATTCCCAGCAGCCTGCGCCTTGACTGGCTCGCTTTAAGGCGACAACGCGGCGGGGAAACTAATGGAGAACGCCCCCTAGGCCCTCGACGGCCCCTCAACTATTGCTCTTGAGCCAGGTTTCGAAGCGTGTCGGCCCGACGATGGGGTGCTCTCCCGGCGTCAGCGAGTGGTCATCGATCGGCGCGCCGAAGTAGGGGACCGTGTCGTCCGGTTGGGCCTGGCGCGGGTCGTTGGTGTGTTGCAAAAACAAGCGCACGAACTCCACCAGCGGCCAGCGCTCAGGCCCGGCCACTTCCAGGGTGTTATTGCTCGGCGCTTGCACCGCGACTTTCGCCAGCGCCATCGCGACATCGGTTGCGGCAATCGGCTGCAACGCGGCGGAGGTCAAGCGCACGGTGTCGCCTTCCTGTACGCCCGAGTGGGAAATGGCCCCGATGAACTCGAAGAACTGCGTGGCCCGCAGGATTGTGTAAGGAATGCCTGAGTCCTTGATGAGTTGTTCCTGGGCCATTTTTGCCCGGAAATAGCCGCTGTCGAGCATGCGCGCGGTGCCTACCACCGACAGCGCGACATGGTGTTTGACCCCGGCGGCCTTCTCGGCGGCGAGCAGGTTGCGCCCGGAGGTTTCGAAGAACTCGAGCACGGCAGCATCTTCGAAGGAGGGCGAGTTGGCCACGTCGACCACCACATCGGCGCCTTGCAAGGCGTTTTGCAAGCCCTCGCCGGTGAGGGCGTTGACGCCGGTGCTCGGTGACGCGGCCAGGGTTTCATGCCCCAGGTCTTGCAGGTTTTTGCAGAGCTGCCTGCCGATCAGCCCGGTACCGCCAATCACGACGATTTTCATGACGAGTCTCCCGATGCGTGCGCAGTGGGGTGCGAGGTGTCAGCCCCGCTTGGACATCGTGTTTCTGGTCGGAGTGGGGGGGGGCTGGCTTGGAATCCTGCAACCATTAAAGACCCGGAATGTCCTCAATGGCGCAGAGATTGGAAACTAGTCCGATAGATGGTCGGGCCCGGTCCATCCGGTGCAAACCCATTATTGCTTCTGCTGATTCTCCGCCACAGCAACCTTCGATTTGGAGAACCGATAGAACAGGTTGGGCTCGCTCACAATGTACAGCTCGCCGGAGGTGTCCATGGTCATGCCTTCGGCTTGCGGTATGGTTTTTTTCAGGTCATTCAGGCCGAGCAGGGAGCGGAAGCTGACGAAGTTGCCGTCCTGGTCCAGTTCGGTCACGTTGCTGGATTGCTCGCTCAATAACAGCAAGTGACCGGTCCGCGGATCGTAGTAACCCTCGGAAAGATCCAGGCCGAAGACGCTACGGTCGATCCAGTGGGTCAAGTCCTGGATGTGCACCTGCAACGGGCTGCCGATGGACGCCAGCATGCCCGTGACCGTAAACAGCTGCCGCGGATCGCGCTCCTTGATCGCGAAGATACGATCATTGGCCGCATCATAGGTCACGCCTTCAAAGCCCTTGTTGTGTTCGCTCAGGTTGATCTCGATGGCAACGAACGGGGCGTTCTCGACATGGATCGGGCCAGGGCTGTCCGGCAAGGTGATGACGTACAGTCGCTGCAACTGTTCATCGGCGATCACTACGCGTCCGTTACCCAGGTAAGCAAGGCCTTCGGTGTCCTGGAAGCCGATCAGCGGGTAACGTTCAAGCAGATCGCCGTTGCGGTTCATGGCCACAATCTGCATGGGCCCACCATTGGTGATGCCCAGCAGTCGATCATGGTCCGGGTCATAGGCGATGCCGGACAGATTGGTGATGTCCGCGACAGGCTTGGCCTGGATCACGGCTTTATAGTCCGGCAGCCAGATATTTTTATCGGGCGCCTGATTACCATGCCAAAGAGTTTTCCAGTACGCATACAGCTGCTGGTGAACCATGAAATGTGCAGAAACCACGTAGGCGCCAAGCAATACAACAATGAACAATATCCCCAGCTTCCCTCTCTTGCTCATGACTTGTCCTTGTCCCAGCTGAAGCGATAGACCTTTTTGGGTTGTCCGGGCTGGCATTGGCCGTTATCGGCATCGGCGCCGACGATCGACCATTGCGCGCGAGACGTTTCGCCGAGCTCATGAGCGGCCTCGGGATTGAAACACTTGCTCAGCACTTCGTCCGGGACCAGGGCGTAGGCATCACGGTGTTCGCGTAGCCATTGCGCCGCTTGTTCGACCGAGGAACTGCTCATCCCGAAATGCACGATCGGCTGCCGGGCGAATAACCAGTGGCCCTCGCGCCAGTCGACCAGCACCAGCTCGGCACCGTGGGTCATGGTCGCCGCCTGCGCCATGATCGCTTCGTGGGGGTTGGGACCTTCCTTGATCGGCTCGATGAACCCGCGGGCGAACCACAGAACGAACCAGCTCACCACCAGCGCCTGGAATACCCGCATACCGCGCGGACGCTTTCCGAACCAGCGCTTGAGCAGCCAGGGAATCAGCGGCGCCGCCACCAGCACCAGACCGGGCAACGCCGGATAGATGTACAACTTGCGCTTGCCGGTGCTCAGGCAGAAAAACAGCACCACCAGCACGACCCAGCTCAACAGCACCAGCACTCGACCGTCGTGCTTGCGCAGTTGCTTGCGCCAGGCCGGAACCAGCCACGGCAGGGCCAGCACCAGCGGCAGCCAGTATTGCGGGATCACGTTGACGAAGAAGTACCAGAACGGTTCGCGATGGTCCCACGCGGCGGCATAGCGTCCCGCTGTCTGGCGCAGCAGGATTTCTCGCGCATAGGCGACTTCTTCCGCGGTGCCATTGAGCACAATGGACAGTGCCAGAGGCAGCAGCCAGATCGCGATAGCCCCGAGCGCCACCAGAAAGCCCAGGAACCATTTGCGCTTCTGGCCGGGCATGGCCACCACGCCGGACCAGTTTTTGCGCACCGCGTAGGCATACGGAATCAGCATCAAGGCCGGGACGAAGCCGACCCCTTTGGTGATTATGCCAATGCCCATGGCGGCGCAGCCCACGTAAAACCAGCGCCAGGCTGGCCCGAGCAGCAGGTGCCGCGCCAGTCCGTACAGGCCCAGGGAGGTGAACAGAATCAACAGGCTGTCGATCTGGCCGGTACGCAGGATGCTGTAAGTCTGATAGGTGGCCAGGTACAACAGCGCGGCTATTCGACCGATACGCTGATTCCACAGCCGGCGGCCCAGGTCGTAGACCACGGCCGTGACCGTCGCCGCCGACAACATCCCCGGAATATACAGGGCGAGGGCGGGCAGGCCGGTGAGCCACGCGAAGAACGCCACCATCCACATGAAGACCGGCGGTTTATCGCCGTAGATCTCCGCAGCGCGGTGAGGGATGAACCATGACCCGTTGTGCAGCATCTCCAGCGCTACGCCGAGGAAACGTTCCTCGTCGACGTTTTGCGGTTGACGCAGCCCCAGGCCAGCGCCGATCAACAGCAAGGCAAGCAGCACCAGGCCCAGGCATTCGATGCTGGGCGACAGGGTTTTACGCATGGCTCAGTCCTTCAGGTGTTTGGTGCGGGCAATCAATTGCAAATTGCGCAGATAGACGATGGAACCAAAGGCCTGGCCAGCGATGAACACCGGGTCTGCCCGGTAAATGGCATAAGCGAGCAGCAGGGCGCTGCCGACAATGCTCAGGTACCAGAAACTCACCGGGATCACGCTGCGTTTTTTGTACTCGCTATACAGCCACTGCAGGATGAAGCGACCGGTAAAGGCGATCTGGCCAGCGAAGCCGACCACCAGCCACAGGGTTTCGCGGGAGAGGTTCATCCTTCGATCTCCTGCGCGTTGGTGTTCAACCGCGTGCGCTTGATCAGCCACCACACACCGAACAGGTCAAGAATACCCACCAGGGCGCGGTCGATGTTGCCGTATTTGGACACACCCGCGGTGCGGGGCCGGTGGTTGACCGGGTGGACGATCATTCGGCCGTTGTGACGCTGGATCAGCGCGGGAATGTACCGATGCATGTGGTCGAAGTACGGCAGGCGCAGAAACGCCGCGCGTTCGATCAGCTTCAGCCCGCAGCCGGTGTCCGGGGTATCGTCATTGAGCAGGCGGCGACGCAGCCCGTTGGCAAAACGCGAAGCCCAGCGTTTGCTTGCGGTATCGCGGCGGTTGACCCGGTGCCCGGCTACCAGCTGAACGTCGACCAGACCCTTTTCACCGCGCACCAGCGCCAACATCCCGGGGATGTCCGCGGGGTCGTTTTGACCGTCGCCATCAAGCGTGGCCAGCCATTGCCCCCGGGCGGCGATTGCCGCGTGGTAGAGGGAGGTGCTTTGCCCCAGCGAGCGCTCATGGCGCAGGATGCGCAACGCGTCCAGGCCATTGTTTTTCAGCTGCCGCAGCTCATGCAGGGTGGAGTCGGTGCTGCCATCGTCCACCACAATGATTTCGTAGGCCTCACCRTTCAATGCGGCGTGGACTTCCTCAAGTAACGGCTTGAGGTTGTTTGCTTCATTCTTTGCTGGAATCAATACAGATACAAAAATGTCTTGGCTCATAGAGTCCTCTCCCTTGCTCCCTGGTCTATTTTTATCAAGGGCTAACGTTTTATATCTGATAGAAGTGGCGATACCACTTCACAAATTCCGCTACGCCAGTTTCAACCGCCACTTGAGGGCGGAAATCGACCCACTCGGCCAGCGCCGAAATGTCGGCCCAGGTCTTGATCACATCGCCTGCCTGTAGCGGCATGAAATTGCGTTGGGCCTTGATGCCCAGCGCCGATTCCAGGCAGTCGACAAACTCCAGCAGTGGCACGGGTTGGCCACGGCCGATGTTGAAAATCCGGTTTACGCCAGCGCCCGGCTCGTTCGGCACCGGTGGCTTGGAGCGCAGGCGGGCGACGCTTTCAACGATGTCGTCGACATAGGTGAAATCGCGCGACATCTGGCCATGGTTATAGATGTCGATCGGCAAGCCTTTCAGGATCGCCTCGGTAAACTTGAACAGCGCCATGTCGGGGCGCCCCCAAGGTCCGTAAACGGTGAAAAAGCGCAGGCCGCTGGCCTTCAGGCCATAAAGGTGGCAATAGCTGTGCGCCAGCAGTTCATTGGCGCGTTTGCTGGCGGCGTACAGCGAAATGGGGTGATCGACGGCGTCTTCGACACAGAACGGCATTTTGCTGTTGGTGCCATACACCGAGCTGCTCGAGGCATAGATCAAATGCGCGGGGCGATGGTGCCGGCAAGCTTCCAGCACATTCAGAAAGCCCACCAGATTGGACTGCGCATAGACATCCGGGTTGTCCAGTGAATAGCGAACACCCGCCTGGGCGGCCAGGTGCACAACCTCGGTGAAAGCATGTTCTTTGAACAAGGCCATCAAGGCCGGTTTGTCGACGATGTCCAAGGCCTGGAAACGAAAGCCCGGCAAGGATTCAAGCTCTTTGAGCCGTGCGTGTTTGAGTTCTACGCTGTAATAGTCGTTGAGATTGTCGATACCGACGACTTCAAGGCCTTCTTGACACAAACGCTTGACGGTGTGATACCCAATAAAACCGGCGGCGCCAGTAACCAGAACCGTCATGAGGCCTGCGCCTGTGCGTGACTGATTCCGATTCTGCGCAAAGGGCGCTTTTGCATCACAATCCCCTGTAAGTACTCGCTGATCAGTATATTTTTTGGGCTTTTTGCCACCATTGGCTCCATGCCTTGCTCCATTGTATTGGTAAAGTTCTGTGCAGTGCACATCATGAGCCGCAGAAATGGCAGCCGTATACCCTGCCAGTTGGATTGTAAAAAAAACGTTAAGTAATTACTTCGTTTTTCTGACCGCCTGCTTAAAGGCGTGCTGGTATGAGGGTGCTCACAACGCGGCGCCTAGCATTTTCAGGTAGTTGGGGCTCTCGGAGATCGAGTTGTGGCCCGTGTCCGGTATGACCTGCAGCGAGGCCACGCCTTTGGCGAAATGGGTGTAGAGCCGGTCTGTGCTTGCGCGCGGTATGACTTCGTCGTGCTCGGCCGCAACCAACAGCGTCGGGACGGTGATGTGAGCGGCGTATTTCCAGGATTCGAACTTGTCCTGCAACAGCCATTTCACCGGGAACCAGGGAAACTGGCGGGCGGCGAGGTCTTCAAGGCTGTTGTAGGGCGTGATCAGGATCAGCCGCGACGCCGGGCGCTGGCTGGCCAGGCGCACGGCAACGCCTGAACCCAGGCTGCGTCCGATCACTGCAATATCGGGATGGCTGTTGTAGACATAGTCGAACAAGGCCATGGCGTCACGCTGAATCGCCTCCTCGGACGGCGACCCGGTACTGCCACCGTAGCCTCGGTAATGCAGCAAGTAGATCGCATGATCCGCAAACGCTTGCGAAAACCCGGGCAGGCTGCGGGAAACGTCCTCGGCATTGCCACCAAAGTAGATCAACGCCTTCGGCCCGTCGTGCGGCCTGACGGTCACCAGCACCTGCGCGTCGGCGACTGACAAGGTAAGAAGCGATTCGGGTGTGTCGATGGCGCGAGGTTGCGGGTAGTAGATGAGGGCCCGTTGAAACACGAACAGCGCGACGCAGAGCAGCAGGTATGCAACGGCAATGAAAGCGAAGAGAGACACCAGGGTTCGCGACATTCGGCTAAGTTTAGTGGACGGCATGGACTGCTTCGGGCCTTGAGACAGCTATTGCTGGAGCGTCGCCAGAGTGTAGTCCAGCAATTTCAGCTGTGCAGAAGCGCCGCCCAATGCCCGTGTGGGTGCGAGCACCTGTGGCGAGGGGGCTCGCCCCCGTTGGGTCGCGAAGCGGCCCCAAAACCTGCAATCGCGGTACACCACATGCAATGGTTTACGACTGCTGTGCAGCCGAACGGGGGCAAGCCCCCTCGCCACACGGAGGCAAGAACATGCTGACCCGAGCCATTCCTTCCAGCAACGAGCCGTTGCCCATCGTCGGCCTGGGTACTTATCGCGGTTTTGATGTCACGCCAGCCGACGCTGCTTACAAGCAACTGCAGGCGGTGCTCAGCGCGTTGTTCGAGAAGGGTGGAAAGGTGATCGACAGTTCGCCCATCCTGCTGGCTCATCCGGCGGTGACCTGCGTCATCCCCGGCACCGGCAACCCGCGCTACATGGCGGAAAACGCCGGTGCAGGTTTCGGCCCGATGCTCACGGATGCACAGCGCCAGCAATTGATTGCGCTGGTGGGGTGACGGCTACCTTGTAGCAGCTGCCGAGCAGCGCGAGGCTGCGTTCGGCTGCGCAGCAGTCGTGAGTCCGACTGACGCGGTCTGCCTGATGCACCGCAAGCTCTGGTTTGACGACGGCTTCGCCGCCGAACGCAGCCTCGCAGGCTCGACAGCTGCTACCAGCGAACGCAGCCGCTGCTCGGCAGCTGCTACAGGCTTACGGCGGCTGGCATTACTTGCGCCATCTCCAGCGGAATTTCCAGGGTAAAAATCGCTCCCTGGCCGGGTCCATCGCTATGGACGCGAAGGTGCCCGTTCATTTCCACCGCCGCGAGTGCGCAACTGTGCAGGCCAAAACCATGACCTTCCTTGCGCGTGGTAAAGCCGTGATTGAAGATGCGGGCCATGTTCTCGGCGGCAATCCCTTCGCCCTGATCCTCTACGCTGAAGCGCAGCGTTGCGTTATCGATAATCCTGACGCCCAGCGTCATACGGCGCTGATGATCGCTGACCCTGGACATCGCATATTTGGCATTGCTGATCAGGTTGATCAGGATCAACAACAGTCGGTGTTTGTCGCCGATGATGGTCGGTGTGGCCTGGTAGTCTTTGATGACCGTGACATGGTGCCGGCTCAAGGCGCCGGAATTCATGCGTAACGCATCTTCGAACAGATCGACGACATTCAACGGCTCGACCAGCCGGGCGGCGCCGGCATAGGCCTGTTGGGTGGCGACGATATCCTTGATGTGATCGATGCTCTTGGTGAGTTGCGCCAGCTCGTCAACGATGCTCGATTGCTCGGTCGCGATGGAATCGACCAGTTGATTGAAGTAAAGGGGCAGCAGTTTGCCTTTTTCATCGTGCGTCATGAACTGCCCCAGGTCTTCGGCATGTTCATTGATCATTTTTACCGCTTTGCCCAGGCCGAGGGTTTTGCTGGTCGACAATTTGCGGGTGATCAATTCCGCGGAGACGTTAACGCTATTCAACACATTACCGACGTTGTGCAGCACGTTGGTCGCGATCTCTGCCATACCGGCCATCCGCGCGGCGTCGATCAGTTCGCGCTCGGCTTCCAACAGTTCATGGGTGCGTTCCTCGACGCGTTGCTCCAGCCGCTCGTTCGCTGTCTGCAATTGGTTGTTCATCTTGTTGATCAGCGCATAACTGCGAATCAGACGGGCCGCCAGGTACAACAACAGCAGCGCCATGATGCCAGCGCAGATCCCCAGGTAAAGGTGGTATTGGCGATCTGTCGCGGCTGTGCGCCGTTGTGTCTCGTTCAATAACTCGTTGATGCTGTCCAGTTGCTGTGCGACCGGAATGACACTGATGCGATCAACCAGGTCATTGACGATGGGCTGCTCTCGCACAATGGCATTCACAGCGTCTACAAGTGCAGTGAAAGTCGGGCGCCGTTCAGGCGGCAGTTGATTGATGTACTCATTCAGATATTCCAGATGCCCGGAGATTTCTTCGGCCCGTTCGCTGCTGACATAGAGGGCGTATTCAAGGGTGTCCAAGGTAAGGTCGAACACCACTGACGCCGCCCGAGCATCCACCGACGAGAGTTTGTCGTTGGAATCTTCCTGCAACACCCGAATGGCATCTTCCAGCGTAGGCAGGGCCTCGAATGCTGTTCGCAAGGCCGTGTTGTGCTGTTTGAATTGCTCAACCAACCGGGCTTTGTTTTCTACCGCTTCCAGATAACCCTGGCGTCGGGTTTGCCAAAGGGTCGGGAGCGGGCCGACAGCGTTGAGGCTATCGAGCTGTTGCCAGCGCTCTTCCGCTTCAGGCGGCGCCACCAGCAACAGGTTGTTGTTCATGCCGATTTTGGCTCGCAGGAGCTTCACGTTCCAATTGGCATCGTATTGCTTGAGTTGACGCACGAAGTCGCGCGACTCGAAGTAGGTCGATGTGTCGTACGAGTAGGATTTGATCAGCAAAAATATCAGTACGCTGAAGAGGGTCAGTGCAATGGCTGCCAAGGCAGACCATTTGTAATGATTAGAAATCTGCATGGCGGCATTCCTCCCTGATACAGGCTGTCCTGAGAGAGAGAGGCTGCCAACCGTCAATTAATTCCATTTTTTGCGCTCCCTGCAGAATGACGAGGCATCGCCACGTCATCCGTAAGCCTAGCGTTGTTGGTGGACGGTGCCGGAAAAAACACCGAACGGCAGGGGCGAGCGTCAGGGGACGAGCACGATCGCCCCTTTGACCTGACCGGCCCGCAGGCTTGCCAGCGCCTGATTGGCATCGTCCAGGGCAAAACAGGTGACGTCGCTGTGCACGGGCGTATGGCGCAGTTCGGCAAAAAACGCGGTGCCGTCTTCGCGGGTCAGGTTCGCCACCGAGCGGACGCTGCGTTCGCCCCACAACAGTCGATAGGGGAAGCTGGGGATGTCGCTCATGTGGATGCCTGCGCAAACCACACAACCGCCCTTGACTGTGGCTTCCAGCGCCAGTGGCACCAGTGCACCGACAGGGGCGAAGATCAGGCTGGCGTCGAGCGGATGCGGTGGCGGCTGATCCGAGGAACCTGCCCACACGGCGCCCAGCGTCCTGGCATAAGCCTGGCCCTCGCTGTCGCCCGGTCGAGTGAAGGCGTACACCTGCTGTCCTCGGCCCCGCGCCACCTGAATCGCCAGATGCGCTGCCGCACCGAAGCCATAGAGGCCCAGGTGACGTGCACCTTTGGCCATTTGCAGGGCGCGAAAACCGATCAGCCCGGCACACAGCAGCGGTGCGGCTTCGGTGGCCGAGATCGCGTCCGGGAGGGGGAAACAGAAGTGGGCATCGGCAACCGTGTAGTCGGCATAACCGCCATCCCGATGACAGCCGGTGAACTGTGCCCGGTCGCAGAGGTTTTCACGGCCCGAGCAGCAAAACGTGCACTCACCGCACGTCCAGCCAAGCCAGGGAACGCCGACGCGCTTGCCGACCCAGTCGGGCGAAACGTCGCCACCCACCGCTGTCACTTCACCGACGATTTCATGGCCCGGCACCCGCGGCAGCACTGCTTGCGGCAGTTCACCGTCCACCAAATGCAGGTCGGTGCGGCACACGCCACAGGCCAACACCTTGATCAACAGTTGCTGCGCGCCGGGCTGCGGCACGGGACGTTCTTCCCGTTGCAGCGGCTGGCCGGGGGCATGCAGAACCATGGCGCGCATGACGATTCTCCAAAAGCCGATGCACCGCAAGGCGTTACAGGGGGGATTCCCGGTGGCAGCCGGCGACCAGTTGCTTGAGCCCGTCCAGATTCAGCACTTTGACGTTACGCCCGGAAATCTCGACCAGTTCCGAGTCCCGTAGATGAGCGATGCCCCGACAGATGGTTTCCAGGCGCAGGCCCAGATAGGAGCCGATCTCTTCGCGACGCATTTTCAGTACAAAGTCTCTGGACGAGTAACCCCGAATGCTCAACCGTTGCGACAGGTTCAGGAGGAAGGCGGCCAGGCGTTCATCGGAGTTCATGTTGCCCATCATCATCAGCAGGTTGTGCTCACGGACGATTTCCCGGCTCAGGATCTTGTTCATGTTGTGCTGCAACGAGGGCAGCTCCAGGGCGAGTTTCTCCAGTTGGGCGAAGTTGAAGGGGCAGACTTCGCTGTCCTCCAGGGCAAAGGCACTGCAAGTGTGATGATCGTCGCTGATAGCGTCCAGACCGAGCATCTCGCCGGGGATCTGAAACCCGGTGACCTGCTCGCGGCCGTCGACCGACAGCATGCTGGTCTTGAATGAACCGATCCGCACCGCGTAGAGCGAGCGCAACGGATCGCCGGCCCGGTACAGGGCTGCACCTTTTTTAACCTTTACACGCTGAATGATCAGGGTATCCAGTCGTTCGACTTCGTTGCTGGTCAGGCCAATCGGCAGACACAACTCCAGAACGCTGCAATTGGAGCACGCGGCTTTCAGATAGTGATGTTGATATGGCCGGGTTTCAGGCATCGCAAAAACTCCCCCTGACAGGAGCTTAGAGCATAGTTCGGATCCCCCGTTTCAATCGGGCGTTTACAGATAGAATCGATGAGCGGGGAAAATCTTGTTCCTGTTGAGCCGGGATAGACGGCCCAAGACTTGATGTAAATCAAGTCTTAGGCCGTGCAGACACCCAGAATCGACGCATGTCTCCCGGTTTACCGGGGCCCCTGGCGGAGGACGTCATGAGCGATTTTCTGAGTGCCGAGCAACTGGAAGGGCTGGATGCCTACTGGCGGGCGTCCAATTACCTGGCGGTCGGGCAGATCTACCTCAAGGACAATCCGCTGCTGGCGGTGCCGCTGACGCTGGCGGATGTAAAGCCACGGTTACTGGGGCACTGGGGCACGACGCCGGGGTTGAACCTGATCTATACGCACCTCAATCGCCTGATCACGGCCCACGACCTGAACATGATCTTCATCGCCGGTCCCGGGCACGGCGGGCCGGCCGTCGTGGCCCAGACCTACCTGGAAGGCACGTACACCGAGTGCAACCCGTCGGTGGGGCGCAATACCAATGGCCTGGCCCGACTGTTTCGGCAGTTTTCCTGGCCTTATGGCATTTCCAGCCATGTGTCGGCGCAGATTCCGGGGTCGATCCATGAAGGCGGCGAGCTGGGCTACAGCCTGGCCCATGCCTATGGCGCCGCGTTCGACAACCCGGACCTGATCGTGGCGTGTGTGATTGGCGACGGAGAGGCGGAAACCGGGGCGTTGGCGGCCAGTTGGCATTCCAACAAGTTCCTCAACCCGGCGCGTGACGGGGCGGTGCTGCCGATTCTGCATTTGAACGGGTACAAAATCGCCAACCCGACGGTGCTCTCCAGCATCAGCGAGGAGGAGTTGTCGGCGTTGATGTACGGCTATGGCTACGACCCATATTTCGTCGAAGGCGATGACCCGGCCGAGGTTCATCAAACCCTGGCCAGAACGCTGGACACCATCGTGCAGGAAATTCGCGACATTCAGCGGGGCGCGCGTCAACGATCGTCGTCCCGGACGCTGGAGCGACCCCTGTGGCCGATGCTGATCTTGCGCACGCCCAAGGGCTGGACGGGGCCGACATTCGTCGATGGCCAGCGGGTCGAAGGCACTTGGCGGGCGCATCAAGTGCCCTTGGCCGACTTCCAGCAGCCGCAGCATCTGCGGCAACTGGAGGAATGGCTCCGCAGCTACCGCCCCGACGAATTGTTTGACGCCAATGGCACCCTGTTGCCCGAGATCGCGGCGTTGGCGCCGACCGGCCATCGGCGAATGAGCGCCAACCCCCACGCCAACGGTGGGCTGCTGTTGCGCGCGCTGGATCTGCCACGGTTCACCCAGTACGCGGTGAACGTCGAGGCGCCCGGTGGCCTGCGGGCAGAGGCCACGCGGGTGCTGGGCCGGTTTTTGCGCGACGTGATGAAATGCAACCTGACGTCGAGCAATTTTCGCCTGTTCGGCCCGGATGAAACCGCCTCGAACCGGCTGGATGCGGTGTATGAAGTCAGTGCGAAGGCGTGGATGGAGCCGCTGGGGCCTGATGACGTCAATCTGTCGGCCGATGGCCGGGTGATGGAGATTCTGAGCGAACAGGTGTGCGAAGGCTGGCTCGAAGGTTATTTGCTGACCGGTCGGCATGGGGTGTTTTCCTGTTACGAGGCGTTCATCCACATCGTCGACTCGATGTTCAACCAGTATGCCAAATGGCTGAAAACCGCCGCCGAAGTGCCATGGCGCAAACCGGTGGCCTCGCTCAACTATGTGCTCACCTCCCATGTCTGGCGCCAGGACCACAACGGTTTTTCCCATCAGGACCCGGGGTTCATCGACCTGGTGGCGAACAAAACGGCGGACGTGGTCCGGATCTACCTGCCGCCCGATGCCAATTGCCTGCTGTCAGTGGCCGATCACTGCCTCAGGAGCCGCAACTACATCAACGTGATCGTGGCCGGCAAGCAACCGGAGTGGCAGTGGCTGGACATCGATGCCGCCATTCGTCATTGCCAGGCCGGTATCGGACGCTGGGATTGGGCCTGCCGCGATGACAGCGATCCGGACGTGGTGATGGCCTGTGCCGGCGACGTTCCGACCCTGGAAACCCTGGCGGCGGTCACTTTGCTGCGCGAATACGTGCCGGATCTGCGGGTGCGGGTGGTCAATGTCGTCGACCTGATGGTCCTGCAGCCGTCGTACCACCATCCCCACGGTTTGCCCGACAGCGCCTTCGATGAATTGTTTACCGTCGACCGGCCGGTGATCTTTGCCTTCCACGGCTACCCCGCGCTGATCCACCGGCTGCTGTACAAGCGCACCAATCATGAAAACTTCCATGTTCGCGGCTTCAAGGACGAGGGGGCGACCACCACACCGTTCGACATGGCAGTGCTCAATAATCTGGATCGGTATCAGTTGGCCCTGGATGTCATCGAGCGCGTGCCCAGGCTGCACGATCAACTCCAGACCGCCCGGGCGCGCTATTGGGCGACGATGGAGAAACACAAGCTTTACCTCATCGAACACGGGCAGGACATGCCCGAAGTGATGGAGTGGCAATGGACGCCCGCGCCGGGCAATCAGGGCTGATGGACGGCGCCGGGCGCTATTTGCTCTTCCAGTATTTCTGCATCTCCAGAAACAGGAACGAAGCGGTCCAGGAAATCAGCACCAGCCCCGTCAGTGCCTCCAACCCGGTCAGGTACTTGAGGTTACCCATGGGGGAAATGTCGCCGAAACCGATGGTCGTGAACGTGGTGAAGGAAAAGTACACGCAGTCCATGAACGAGCCATCGAAATTGCCCCGCAGGCTACCCCATTCACCGGAGCGGATCAGCAGGTAATAGACCAGCGCGAAACACCAGACCTCTAACGCATGGGCCACCATGGCGCCGAATACCCCGACGACGATCCGAAAGCGGCTCCAGAGTTTGAGCCTGGGCAGCCAATCGTTCAGGCGCAGCAGGCATTCGTAGTGGATCACCACCGTGACGATCACCACCAACGTGTTGATCAGCGTGACTGCGAACATGTTGAGCCTTCAGTGATGGGGGCAGGGCGCCGTCTGCGGGCGATTGACCGGTGCGTCACGGTGCAGGTAATGCCGGGGTGGGCTTGAATGGCATCAGCGCCGGGAACTCCTCGGGCGTGAGGGTTTCCTTTTCCAGTAACAGGCGGGCGCCCTCGTCCAGGTCGGCCCGACGACTCTGAAGCAGCGCCTTGGCCCGTTGGTAGGCTTCATCGAGCAGGGCGCGAATACCCAGGTCGATTTCCCGGGCTGTCTGTTCCGAATAATCCTTTTCGCCCATCGTGGCCATGCGATCTCCCAGATACGTTGGGGTTTGCTTTTCCAGCACCGACTGCCCGAGCTCGGGGCTCATGCCGAAGCGGGTGATCAGTTGCCGGGCGATATCGGTCGCGCGGCCCAGATCGTCGGCGGCCCCGGTGGAGATCTGGCCGTAGACAAGGTCCTCGGCGGCGCGTCCGGCCATCAGCACGACAATCCGGTCCTTAAGTGTCTGGCAACTGATCAGGAAGTGATCCTCGGTCGGTCGCTGCAAGGTATAGCCCAGCGAGCCGATGGCCCGGGGCACGATCGAGACTTTATGCACCGGGTCCATGGCCGGCAGGCTGCTCGCGGCCAGGGCATGCCCCATCTCGTGATAGGCCACCACCCGGCGCTCGTCGGCATCGAGCAGGCTGCTCTTGCGTTCTAGCCCCGCGATAAGGCGTTCCACTGCGGCGGTGAAGTCGTTCAGGCTGACCGCCTCGGCGCCGCGACGGGTGGCGACGATGGCCGCTTCGTTCACCAGGTTGGCCAGGTCGGCGCCGGTGAAACCAGTGGTGATTTCGGCGATACGTGCGCTATCGAGGCCTGGTTCCACGGTGATTTTCTTCAGATGAACCTTAAGAATCGACTGCCGCCCTTTGCGATCGGGACGGTCGATCAGAATCTGCCGGTCGAAGCGCCCTGCGCGCAACAGCGCCGGATCAAGGACCTCCGGCCGGTTGGTCGCAGCCAGCAAAACCACGCCCTCACGCGGATCGAAGCCGTCCAGCTCGGCCAATAACTGGTTGAGGGTCTGTTCTTTTTCGTCATTGCCGCCCAACACGCCGACGCCACGCATCTTGCCCAGCGCATCGAGTTCATCAATGAAGATGATGCAGGGTGAGGCCTGGCGGGCCTGTTCGAACAGGTCGCGGACCCGGGCCGCACCGACCCCGACGAACATTTCGACAAATTCGGACCCCGAAATCGAGAAAAACGGCACACCGGCTTCACCGGCGATGGCTTTGGCCACCAGGGTCTTGCCGGTGCCTGGCGGGCCCACCAGCAAGGTGCCCTTGGGGATGTGCGCACCCAGGCGTGCGTATCGGGCCTTGTCCTTGAGGAACGAGACGATTTCCACCAGTTCGGCCTTGGCTTCGTCAATGCCCGCGACATCGGCGAAGGTCACTCCAGTGTCGCGTTCGACAAAGATCCTGGCCCGCGACTTGCCGACATTCATCAACCCGCCAAGGCCTTGTTTGTCCGCCATCCCGCGAAACAGGAAATGCCAGAACACCATGATCATTATGAACGGCAACAACCAGCCCAACAGGCTGTTCATAAAGGTGTTTTCATTGACCCCGGTAAAGCCGACGCCCGATTGGGAGAGTTCGGTCGCCAGCGCCGGATCGACCCGCACCGTGGAGAACCGGTCGCGTCCGTCGATGGGTTCCACCAATTTGCCGCTGATCCGGTCCTTGTCGATCTGCAAGTCACTGACTTTTTGCTCGTTCAACAATTGCATGAACTGGCTGTAGGGCAGGGGCTGCACGGCCTGGCGCTCGACAAAGAAGACCTGCATGAGGCCCATGACGATAAAAGCGATCGCGAAGTAGGACAGGTTCCACCGGTCGTTCTTTTTCATGGCCTTGGCTCAGAGTGTGAACGCATATCGGTAAGCCAGCGGCCATCCCGTTTACTATAAAGATAGCCTGCTTCAGCTTCTCCCTCGCGCAGGGCGCCGGATGATGTGCACAGATCACCTCGCCTTGTGCCGGTCATTCAGGAAACGGTGGCTGGGCAGGCGATTCTTTTTCTGGAATATCCGTCATGGTCGCCTCGGTGAGCAGCAGGACACTGGCGACCGACACGGCATTTTCCAGGGCAATGCGTACCACCTTGGTCGGGTCGATGATGCCGGCTTCGTACATGTCCACATAACAATTGGCCGCCGCATCGAAGCCCACGTTGCCCGGTTCGGCGAGCATGCGGGCAATGACCACGCCGGCATCCACCGCCGAGTTTTCAGCAATGAACCGGGCCGGTGCTTCCAGAGCCCGGCGCAGAATCTGCAGGCCGGTTTTGACATCGCCTTCATGGTTGGCTTCTTCGGCTGCAATCATCGGCACGGCTTTGAGCAGGGCCAGACCGCCCCCTGGAACAATGCCTTCGGCGATCGCCGCCCGGGTCGCGGAAATCGCATCGTCCAGTGCATCCTTGCGCGCTTTCATTTCAGCTTCGGAAGGCGCGCCGACGCGGATCACCGCCACGCCGCCAGACAGCCTGGCCAGGCGTTCCTGAAGTTTTTCCCGGTCGTAATCGCTGGTGGTGTTGTCCATTTGCACGCGGATCTGTTGCAGGCGCGCCTCGATAGCTTCGCGTTTACCTGCGCCGCCAATCAGCGCGGTGCTGTCTTTTTGCACCACGACGCGATGAGCCCGGCCCAACTGGCTCAATTCCACCTGTTCGAGGCTGATCCCCAACTCATTGGAGATCAGGGTTGCGCCGGTCAGAACGGCAATGTCCTGAAGCATTTCCTTGCGTCGATCACCGAAGCCTGGCGCCTTGATCGCCACCGCGCGCAATACCCCCCGAATCTGGTTGACCACCAACGTGGTCAACGCTTCACCCTCTATGTCGTCGGCGATCAGGACCAGTGGCTGGCCACTTTTGGCAATCAGTTCCAGCAATGGCAGCAGGTCTTTGAGCACGCCGATCTTATGGTCACAGAGCAGCAGGTAGGCATCGTCGAGTTCGGCCTGCATCTTCTCGGTATCGGTTACGAAGTAKGGCGAGACATATCCACGATCCAGGCGCATCCCTTCCATGACCTCGACCACTGTTTCGGTGGTCTTGGACTCTTCGACACTGACCACGCCTTCAATGCCGACCTTTTCCAGAGCGTCGGCCACCAGTTGACCGATGACCGCGTCGTTATGGGCCGAAAGCGTGGCGACCTGGGCCTTTTCCTTGGGCGTGCTGACCGGGCGCGATTGCGCCAGCAGTGATTGCATGACCAGAGAAAGCCCCCGGTCCATACCGCGCTTGAGGTCGATCGCACTGGCGCCCGCGACGACGTTGCGGATGCCGTCGGCCAGGATTGCATGGGCCAGGACCGTCGATGTGCTGGTCCCGTCCCCCACGGCCTCGCCGGTGCGTTCCGCCGCCTGACGCAGCATTTGCGCACCCAGATTCTCCTCGGGGTCCAGCAGGTCGATCCGTTTGGCAATCGTCACGCCATCGTTGCAGACCGTCGGATTGCCCCATTTATTCTGGATCAACACCGATTTCGATTTCGGTCCCAGGGTCACCCGGACAGCGTCCGCCAATTGTGTGGCTCCGCTGAGGATTTTCTCGCGAGCGCCAGCACGAAACAGGATTTTAGTGTGAGCCATCAGGTTGTTCTCCTGAAGAGTTCTGCATTGTTTCAGCTTCTATGAAATGGCACGTGCAGCGTTGATTTTTATCAACAAAGTCACACAGGCAGGTGTGCAATCGCAGTACGTACCGTTCGGATGATCGACCGTCGGTTGTTGGCCCGAATTGACAAATATCAACCTGCGCCTTAGCAAACCGGGCCCAAATGAAATCTTCAAATCCACCGTGTTTTCAGTGGACCTGACTGGAAGGGGGGCGATTTTAAAACACGGTTCGCGTGGGATTTTTAGCCAACTCATTTGCGAGGAAAGACCATGGACAAGTTTCAGCAGAGTCAGAAAAACCAGCTGTTCAAAACACCGGCCCATGATCCTTATTGCTTGCCGAAAATCGAAGGCTCTGCCGTCTGCCCGCAGTGTGGGGCCGCTTACCAGGCAGGTAACTGGACCTGGAAAGTTCCTGAAAACACGGTGGTTCATGATGCGCAATCAGTGACCTGCCCAGCCTGTCAGCGTACCAATGACAACAAGCCGGCGGGTACGCTCACGCTATCGGGCAGCTTCTTGGCCGCGCATCGAAGCGAGATCATCAATCTGATCGAAAACACCGAGAAAAAGGAAAAAGCGGAGCATGCCCTGGAGCGCATCATCAGCCTGACCGATTCGGAGGGGGCGCTGGTTGTGACCACCACAGGCATCCATCTCGCGAACCGCCTGGGTCATGCACTGAAAGCGGCCTTCAAAGGGCACGCCGATTATCAGTACAGCGATGACGAGTTCGGGGTGAACATCGACTGGAGGCGTGACGAGTAGAGCCGGCGGAAGGTGTACTCGACGCTACAAAACTTGAAGAAATGACAGGAGGTCGGGATCGAGGAGTACGACCATGATCGCCAATGATTCAACGACAAAATCCGCCGCCTGTTCTGAATCAATCAATCGTTGCGCGGAGCTCTTTTCCGAAGCCGACCGACTGAGCAAACAAGCCTATGCGTTGTTGAGCGAGCCTGTTTCGACCCAGACGATACAACGATTTTCTGCAGCGAAAAAACTGGCGGATGACAAATACCGTCAAGCCCACCAGGAATGGTTGAAAACCATGAACAAGAGCGACCCATGATGGAGGGCTGCTGCCGGTAGCCTGCCCGGCGAAGGTATTTGATTTATATCAACGCCAAAGCGATTCCAACGGAGGAGTCTGAGGTGACGCTGGTGCCTGGTCCAGCGAGGGCGCAACGACCGCGCCCTCGCAACAGGCAATGGCGCGTTGAAGTCCACCTGCCTGGAGTCAGATCATGAGCCAGTATCAACGGTTGTTATTGATCATCAACCCGGCCCTGCGCCAGTCTCCTGCGATACAACATGCGGCGGCCCTGGCCAAGGCCAGCGGGGCACGTTTGCATATCGCTGCCTTGATAAAGTCGTTGGATATTCTRTCGCTGCTTGAAGAGGGCGTGCGGGAAACGGCGCGGGAGACCTATCTGCAGGACCATCGCGACTGGTTGAAGTATCAGGCAAAAAATATCCGTGGCCTGGGGATCGAGGTGACGGCAGAAGTGGCCTGGGCCGATGACCTGCAGCAGGACATTCTGGATCACGTCACGGAAATGCAGCCCGACCTGTTGATCAAGGAGGTTCAGCATGAATCGGCGCTCAAGCGCGCGTTCTTCACTCCGCTGGATTGGCACTTGCTGCGCCACTGTCCAGTGCCGGTCTATCTGATTGGCGGCAGTGGCCATACCTTGCCGCACAAGATCGTGGCCGCCGTTGACGCTTCGGGTACCGATGCCGACAAAGAGTTGAATGACCGGATCATCCAGCAGGCCAATGGCCTTGCGCTGCAGTGCAATGCCGAGTTGCATCTGCTGTATGCCTGCGACACGACAGACTATCTGGGCGATATGGGCGGCGGCGGCCTGACACTGTCGCAGCTGACCAAGCAGTTGCGCAGGGAACTGGAGAAATCGTTCCTGGCGCTGGCCGGTCGGTACGGTGTGGCCTCTGACCGCCGGCATTTCATTCTGGGGCACCCGGTCTCGGCGCTGAGTGAGTTTGCCGAGGAAAATCAGGTGGACGTGATCGTGATGGGCAGAGTCCAGTCCCATGGATTGAACAAACTGGTGGGCAGCACGACCGAACATATTCTGTATCAGGTGCCATGCAGCGTCCTGGCGGTCTAGGGACAGTCCCGTTCACGGTTGATCACACTCCTGGGTGACGGGTTGTGATGAACAGCCGTTGAGGTGAAGCCCATGCATTTGCCGATGATCAAAAAGAAACTCACCCGTTTGCCGACAAAGCCCAATTGGCTGGACAGCGAGCAAGCCCGCGCAGCCTTTTCTTGGCAGGTGGAGGCGCTCGAATTGGCCGGATTGCCAGGGGGTGGCATGAACCTCGCCTATGAGGCGGTGGATCGGCATGCAATGGGAGGGGAGCGTGAACATACGGCGTTGCGCATTCTCGATCGCCATGGCGGGCACCGCGACATCAGCTATGGGCAACTGAGCACGCTGACTAACCGCTTTGCCAATGTGCTGAAAACATTGGGCGTGGCCCCCGGTGAACGCTTGTTTGTGCTCTGTGGCCAAGGGCTGGAGCTGTATCTGGGCGTGCTCGGTGGCTTGAAGCTCGGTTGCGTGGTTTCGCCGTTATTCTGTGCGTTCGGCCCCGAGCCCATCGAAACCCGGATGCGTCTTGGTGAAGGCAGCGTGCTGTTGACCAGCGAAACTCTTTATCGACGCAAGATCGCGGCGGTTCGTGAGCATTTGCCGGCACTCAAGCATGTACTGCTGTATGACGCCGAGGGTGGGGATACGAACGCCGTTGAGGGCACCCTCAACGTGCATCGATTGCTGGCCGAAGCCGCTGACGATTTTGACATCGCCCGGACAACGGTCGACAGCCCCGCACTTTTACACTTCACCAGCGGGACGACCGGCACCCCCAAAGGCGTGTTGCATGTGCACGGCGCCGCGTTGACGCACCGGGCCACCGCCAAATACGCCCTGGATTTACACCCTGAAGATATTTACTGGTGCAGCGCCGATCCGGGCTGGGTCACGGGGACTTCATACGGGATTTTCGCGCCGTTGCTGATGGGGGTGACCAGCGTGGTCGAGGGCAACGAATTCGATGCCGAACGCTGGTACAGGATTCTCGAAGAGCAACAGGTGACGGTCTGGTACACGGCACCGACGGCCATTCGCCTCTTGATGAAAGCCGGTGACGCCTTGGCGCGCCGCCATCACTTTCCCTGTCTGCGGTTTATTGCCAGTGTCGGTGAGCCGCTCAATCCCGAGGCTGTCTGGTGGGGCAAAGAGGTGTTGGGGCTGCCGATCCACGACAACTGGTGGCAGACCGAAACCGGTGGAATCATGATCGCCAACACGGTCTCGATGGCCATTAAACCGGGCTCCATGGGCAAACCGTTGCCCGGTGTCGAGGCTGCCATCGTCGAGCGCAAGGCGGACGGTTCGCTGGTGTTTCTCGAGGCAAATGAAGTCGGTGAACTGGCTCTGAAACGACCGTGGCCCGCCATGTTCCGTACTTATCTGGGGCAAGAGGAGCGCTATCGACGGAGCTTCGTCGGTGAGTGGTACCTCAGTGGCGATCTGGTGCGTCGCGATGCCGACGGTTATTACTGGTTCGTTAGCCGCGGCGACGACGTCATCAAGTCGGCCGGGCACCTGATCGGCCCGTTCGAGGTGGAAAGCTCACTGATGGAACATCCGGCGGTGGCCGAGGCTGCCGTGATTGGCAAGCCCGATCCTCTGCTGGGTGAAACCGTGAAGGCGTTTGTTTCCCTCAAGAGCGGATTCACCGCCAGCCCGGCCCTGCACGATGAATTGCTGGGCCATGGACGCAAGCGTCTCGGTGCCGTGGTCGCGCCAAAGGAACTGGCGTTCATGCAGGCACTGCCGCACACCCGCAGCGGTRAGCTCATGCGACGTCTGCTCAAGGCCCGGGAGCTGGGTTTGCCGGAGGGCGATACTTCCAGCCTGGAGAATCCGTCATGAGCCTGCAATCGTTGCCCAAGGACTTTGCTCTCGACTTGCTGCGAGACATGGTGCGCATCCGTCGTCTTGAGGAGCGCGCCGGCGAGCTGTACGGGGAGGGCAAGATCCGTGGCTTCCTGCACCTGTACATCGGTGAAGAAGCGGTGGCGGTCGGCGCTTTGCATGCGCTGGCAGCCGACGATGCGGTGGTCGCGACGTATCGCGAACATGGCCATGCCCTGATCAAGGGAGTGCCCATGAACACCATCATGGCCGAGATGTACGGGCGCCAGGAAGGCTGCTCGCGAGGGCGTGGCGGTTCGATGCACTTGTTCGATGCCGGTACACGTTTCTTCGGCGGCAATGCCATCGTCGCCGGCGGCTTGCCACTTACTGTCGGCCTGGCGCTGGCCGAGCGTATGCAGGGTGGATCACGGCTCTCCACCTGCTTTTTCGGTGAAGGTGCCATGGCGGAAGGGGCGTTTCACGAGTCGATCAACCTGGCCGCCTTGTGGCAGTTGCCGATGCTGTTTTGCTGCGAGAACAACCTCTATGCCATGGGCACGGCTCTGGAGCGTTCGCAGTCGCAAACCGACCTGTGTGCCAAAGCTTCGGCGTACAAGGTCCAGACCCGGTCTGTCGATGGCATGGATGTGGTCGCGGTGTACGAAGCCACCCGTGAAGCGGTTGAACATATCCGGCAAGGGCGCGGGCCTTTTTTCCTGGAGTTTCGTACCTATCGGTTTCGCGCCCACTCGATGTTCGACCCGCAGCTGTATCGCGACAAGGCCGAGGTGGAGCAGTGGAAGACCCGCGGACCGATTCACACCTACAGTGCCCGGCTCAAGGCCGAAGGCCTGTTGGACGAACCCGGTTTTCTGGCGATCCTGGCCCAGGTGGACGCTGAAGTGGAGGCCGCCATCGCTTATGCCGAAAGCGCCAGCCTGGAACCGCTGGAGGATCTGTCTCGCGATGTCTACACGCCGAGGGCCGCACCATGAGCACTCGCATGACCTACCGCGATGCGTTGCGCGAGGCCCTGCGTGAAGCGTTGCAACGGGACCCTCGGGTGTTTCTGATGGGCGAAGATGTCGGCCGTTACGGTGGCAGCTATGCCGTCTCTTTGGGGCTGCTTGAAGCATTCGGCCCGGAACGCATTCGAGATGCGCCGTTGTCCGAATTGGGCTTCGTGGGGGCCGGTATCGGGGCGGCACTGGGGGGCATGCGACCGATTGTAGAAATCATGACTGTGAATTTCAGCCTGCTTGCCCTCGATCCTCTGATGAACACCGCTGCTGCCCTGCGGCATATGTCCGGCGGCCAATTCTCGGTTCCCCTGGTGGTGCGCATGGCGACGGGCGCGGGACGTCAGCTTGCGGCGCAACACTCTCACAGCCTCGAAGGCTGGTATGCGCATATTCCCGGGCTGAAAATTCTCGCCCCGGCGACCGTCGAGGATGCACGCGGCATGCTCTGGCCTGCGCTGCTGGATCCGGACCCGGTGCTGATTTTCGAACACGCCCAGCTCTACAACATGGAGGGTGATACTGGCGACTGGAAGGCTCTGGATATCAGTGCCGCAAAGGTCCGTCGAGTCGGCAAGGACCTGACCCTGATTGCGTATGGCGGCACCCTCGGCAAAGCCCTGACGGCGGCTGAGCAACTGGCCGGGGAGGGCATTGATTGTGAAGTCATCGACCTGCGGGTTCTGCGTCCTCTGGATGACAGCACAATCATGACCTCGGTCTGCAAAACCCGCCGCGCCCTCGTCGTCGATGAAGGCTGGCGCAGCGGCAGCCTGGCGGCGGAAATCATCACGCGGATCGTCGAGCAGGGCTTTTTCGAACTGGATGCACCGCCAGCGCGGGTGTGCAGCGCCGAAGTGCCGATACCTTATCCCCGGCATCTTGAAGAGGCCGCGTTGCCTCAAGTGTCGACGATCGTCGCCGCCGCGCACGAGCTGTGCGAGGGGAATGCAACGTGATGACAGGCATGTACTGCGTCCAGGTATCGGGCCAGGAGGGGCAACCATGATCGAATTCAAATTGCCGTCGCTGGGAGCCGATATGGATGAAGGCACGTTGCTGGAATGGAAAGTCCATCCCGGTGATGCGGTCAAGCGTGGTCAGGTGATTGCCGTCGTCGATACGGCCAAGGCGGCTATCGATGTGGAGTGCTGGCACGATGGCACGGTGTTGCAACTGCTGATCGATGTCGGCGCCAAAGTGCCTGTCGGTACCGCCATCGCGCAGTTGCTGGAACCGGGTGAAAGTCCGCAGAGCGTGCGACGGACAGCAACGCCCGCGCCTGTGCCGCGTGAGGTGGAAAACCTTTCTGCGCAGCGGCCGAAGATTTCCCCCGCAGCGCGCAAGCGCGCGGCCGAACTGGGGCTCGATGCCAGTCACTTGCAGGGCCATGGTCCACACGGCGTGGTGACCCTGGAAGATGTCGAAGCAGCCGCCCGTGTGGCGCCGGAACCCGACCGCAACCAGGCCATGCGTCACACGATCGCGGCGGCGATGAGTCGTTCGAAACGCGAGATTCCCCATTACTACCTGAGCGAAACCATTGCCCTGGATAAGGCCATGGCCTGRCTGCAGGCACACAACGCGCAAAGCCCATTGCCGGAGCGCCTGTTACCCGGTGTCTTGCTGCTCAAAGCGGTGGCGTTGGCCTTGCGCGACTATCCACAACTCAACGGTTCCTGGCAGGACAACGGCTTTAAACCGGCAGCCGATACAGACCTTGGCGTGGCAATCACCTTGCGCCAGGGCGGGCTGGTCGCCCCGGTCCTGCGGCATGTGGCCGACACATCCTTGACCGATCTGATGCGTGAGCTGTCCAGCCTGGTGGAGCGCGCCCGCAGCGGTTCTCTGCGCAGCTCCGAACTGGGTGGCGCCGGCATCACGGTCACCCAGCTCGGCGATCAGGGCGTAGACAGCGTACTGGGGGTGATCTACCCACCCCAGGTTGCCTTGGTCGGTTTCGGCCGTATCGGCGAGCGGCCCTGGGTCAAGGATGGCCAGTTGTGTGTGATGCCCACCGTCGTCAGCAGCTTGTCAGCCGATCATCGGGTCAGCGATGGTCACTACGGCGCACGCTTCCTGGGGGAAGTCCGTCGTTTGTTACAAACCCCAGAGAATTTGTGAGGGTGAGCCCATGGACCCGCTATCGGTACGCAATCAGGTGTTGAACGCGTTGAAGCGCATCGCTCCTGAAGTCGACCCCGAGCAATTACCCGGTGACCGCCCGCTACGCGAGGAGGTTGATCTGGACTCCATGGATTGGCTTCGCCTCATCGAGGCCCTGAATCGGAGCCTGGGGGTGGTCATTCCTGAAGTCGATTACCAACAGGTCGACACCCTGGACAAGCTCGTCGCGTATCTGATGCAAAAGGAAAAAACCGGCGGACAGGCGCCATCGATAGGTAGTCGATGACGCTGCCGGGCGGGTCAATACAGCAAGTTCTCCTGCCGTAGCCGCGCGAAGCGCGCAAGTGGCACCGCGTCGAGCGCTTGCGCCGCGTCAGGTGTCGCGCCATCGCGAATCGCCTGCCACACGCTTTGCGAGCCGATTGAATCACGGGTCGCCGCCAGGTCGAGTATGTGGGGATAGAGCGTGTGCAAGGTGGCGAGCAGGGTCAGCCCCAGGCTGGCTACAGGGCGTTGCGCAGGCGTTGAGAGGCGGGTGATGCTCACACCATGACAGAGCCGACCGTGCCAGTTTGATTCGGTGGGGACGAAGTCGACCGGCTCGAAATGCGCGCCGACGTCAAACGCATTCAGTGCGTTTGCGAGCCGGGTCGCGTCGATCCACGGCGCGCCGACCCACTCGAACGGATGCGGCGTGCCACGCCCCACACTCAGATTTGCGCCTTCGAGTAAACCGATATCCGGGTACAGGTCCAGCTGGGAGAGCGTGCGCAGGTTCGGTGAGAGCGGCACCCATCCCAACCCGGTGTCGGCAAAGGTCATCGCGCGCCGGTATCCCAGCATCGGCACAACGCGCAGATCCGCACCAATGTGCTTGTTGCGATTGAATAGACGCGCCAGCTCGCCGACGGTCATGCCGGGCTGCAGCGGTGCAGGGAAATAGCCGGTAAACGATTCACGGCGACTGTCCATCACCGGGCCGCCGAAACGTTGTGCGCCGAGCGGGTCGGGCCGGTCCAGCACGAACAGCGCAATGCCTTGCGCCGCAGCGGCTTCGAGTGCGTAGCCGAGTGTCGTCTCATAGGTGAAGAAGCGCACGCCGGCGTCCTGAATATCGAAGATCAGCGCATCCAGCCCTTTGAGCGAACCGGCCGGGAAGCGCTGGGTTGCGCCGTAGAGACTGTGCACGGTGAGGCCCGTCGCCGGGTCGCGGGTGTCGCCGACTCGTTCGTCCACGTCGATGTTCAGCCCATGCTCCGGTGAGAACAATGCCGCCAGCCTGACACCTGGCGCGTGGGCGAGGACGTCGACGGTACGTCGGCCTTTGGCGTCGAATCCGCTGCGATTGGTGATCAGGCCCACGCGCAGGCCGGCGAGCGGGGCAAACTGCTGTGCCTCAAGCACGTCAATGCCTGTCTGCACCGGGCCCGTCGAGGTGGGCAGGCGATCGGCGGCACGCAGCGCCGGCAACGCTGAGGGCAACAACCGGCCGATTTGCGCGCCGCTTGCAGGCGCCCCGCGACTGGCCATCAATGCGAGCAATTGCGCACGAAGCGGGCGCGCGTCACCGCTGTCATCGGGATACACCCGGTTGCTCAGGATGACGATGAATTGGCGTGTCATCAGATCAATCCACAGCCCCGTGCCGGTGTATCCGGTATGGCCGATGACGCCAATCGGCGGCAGACGATCATGGTTCGATACGAACGGTGCGGCCAGTTCCCAGCCGAGGCCGCGCCACGGCACGCTGTCGAGCGGCGAAGCGGCGCTCGCGAGGGCGGCGATGCTCGCCGGCCGCAGAATCTGCCGGCTGCCTGCGCGCCCCTGGTTCAGCACCATCTGCGCGAAACGCGCAAGGTCGTCCGCCGTGGAAAACAGCCCGGCGTTGCCGGAGACGCCGCCCATCCATTGCGCCGTCGGATCGTGTACGTGCCCCCGGAGCGTGCCGGCCTTGGTGGCGAGTGTCGGTGCGCTACGTATCGTTCGCAGGGTATCCGGCAGAAAAACCGTGTCGCGCATGCCCAGCGGCCCGAAGATGTGAGCCTGGCAATAGGCGTCGAGCGAGCTGTGGGTGATGCGTTCGACCAGCTCGCCGAGCACCACGAAATTCAGGTCACTGTAGATGACTTGGGCACCCGGCGCGTTGCGCAGCCGTTGCGCCGCGATGGCGCTCAACACACCTTTGCGGCCCGCACCGGGTGGCCGCCCAGGCAAATCTGGGCGCAGCCCGGACGTGTGTGCAAGCAGGTCACGCACCTTCACTGCCTCTTTGTCCTGCGCCCCAAAGGCCGGCCAATACCGGGCAACGGGGGCGTCCAGGTTGATGCGGCCCGTTTCGGCCAGTTGCAGGATGGCCGTGGTCGTCGCGATGACTTTGGTCAGCGATGCCAGATCGAACTCGGTGTCCAGCGTCATCGGCTCGCGGGGGGGCGTCGTCGTGCGTTGTCCAAAGGCCTGACGATAGAACACCTTTGTGGCGTCACCGATCAGGACAACAGCTCCCGGAACGCGTCCGGCGGCGATCTGGCCCTCGACGATCTGTGCGGCTTGCAGGCGCGTCGTCGCATCGAGATCGGCGGCGCATGCAATGTGCACCGCCATCGCCAGGCCAAGCAGCATCGCCCAGCGCTTCAGCGCTGTGGCAAATCGGCGGCCTCGTAGTGATTGCGTGGGTTCCATAACATCCATCCATCGGTGCCGGCTGCGTCGGCGGCGTGAACCTGCGCACTGATCGCGGCCGCGTCAAACGGGCGACGATCGAAGGCATAGTCACGAAAGGCCTGCAACCAGGGACGAAAGCGCACGCCCGGCAGGTGGGTGCGTTTCATCGCCTCCGTCAGGGTACGCCTGACAATCTGGCCGGGGTCGGCTGTCGGGTTGGTAAAGCCCGGCAGCCCCCATGTGAAGCCGGACGGGTACAACATTGGCGAAATGTAGTCGAGCTCCGCGCCCAGCAGTTCGATTTGCTGGCCGATCGCCGTATCGTCGAGGTTCCAGCAGACGTAGCCGAAGATGTCCGCGGAGACGAATACATTGTAGGGGGCGAGCCGTGCGCGTGCGGCTTGCAGAAAGCCGATGATCGCCGCGGTCCGGTTGGCGCGGTTATTGGGGAGAGCAAAGCGTAGCCCGCTCTTGTCGGGAAAACGCACATAGTCGAACTGGATCTCGTCGAAACCCATCTGCGCGGCCTCCTCGGCGACATCGAGATTGTGCTGCCAGACCTCGTGCGAAAACGGATCCATCCATTGCAGTTTTTCGAGATCCCGCCACGGCTGGCCGTCAGCGGTGTGCACGCTCCACTCTGGATGCGCACTGGCCAATGGATCGTCCTTGAACACCACGATGCGCGCGATCAGGTACGGGTGTTGCGCGCGCAGCTTGGCAAGCAATGCCGGCAAGTCGCGCATCTGAGGTGCCCGTGTGGTCAAGTGGGCCGTTGCGCCGATCGCCTCGCGCGCCGCACTGCGATAGGGCGTCAGGCCACGGTCACCCTTGACGTCGATCACCAATGCGTTGATCTCGGTGTTTTCAGCAAGGCTGACAGCGTTGTTGCGCAGGGTCGAACTGGTCACGCCGAACACCGACAGATAGACCGCTTTGGGGCGAAACGGGGTCAGTGCGAGCGTCACGGGCGTTTCGTCGCTCACTTTGGCCTCGGTGCGCAAATACCCTGGGGCGCGGGCGGCGACACTCTCGACCGCCTCGGCCGTCTCGAACCGCCCGTTTTCGTCGGTACGCATCACACCGGCAGAGGTCGTGATGATCGCGTCGGCAAGCGGTTTCTGCGTGCTCGAGTCGAGCACGACACCGGTGACAGCCAGTGCGCTTCGCCCGCTCAGCAGGGCCGTGACGACGAATAGCGCCGGGATCGCATAGCGCCTCAATGTGCGGATAACGGTCATCGCGGGTTCCCTGTTGTCGGCTGAGTGTCCGGTTCACCGAGCAATTGCGCGAACGCGTGTGCGCCGTAGGCATCACTCATCAGAAAGCGCGGCAGGGCGAGCAGTCGCGCGTGCCGGTCAGCCTTGCGCGCGTCTAGTGTGAAGGCCACTGCGTAACCCTCTTCGGAGGCGAGTGCGATCAACTCGTCGTCATAGATACCGAACGGCCACGCGAGCATGTCGACCTGCTGCGCACCGGTTTGCGACTCGATGCGTTGACGTGATTTTTGCAGTTGGGTTCGGACGAATTGCTGGAAATCCGCCGGCGTGCGGTGCCTGCGCTCGACGTTGAAATTGGGATGCCAGTACGTATGCGACTGGATGTCGAAGAGCCCGGTCTGTTTCAGGGTTCGCAACTGCTCCCAGGTCAGCGCATAGGACGCGTTGGAGATGGCCGATGGATAGATAAACAGGGTCACCGGAAAGCGTTCGCGCTGGATGACGGGCAGCAGTTTGTCGAAGACCGAACGATGCCCGTCGTCGACGGTGATCGCCACCGGCTTCGACGCTAATGTCGCATCGGGATTGCGCAGCCAGTCGACCACCTCGCGTAGCGACACAATGTGATAACCGCGCTCGCGCAGGACGCGCAACTGAGTTTCGAAGGTGCTCATGCGCACGGTCATCGAGTCGTCCGCCGTGTCCGAGAAACGGTGGTAAACGAGGATCGTGACGCCTGGCTCGACGCTCTGTGCGGCGTTCTGTGTGGCGTTCTGTGCGGCGCCGCCCGTGCTCCAGGCCAGTGCGCAGACGCCTATCAGCATGACGCGGATCAGCAGCCGGAACGCGACACTCTCACCGATACACGCCATGATTTTCCCGCACATGTCAGCGCTCCTGCGCGAGCCAGACGCTTGCAGTGTGTATTGAGCGTTCATCGTCTATCTGATGCAGATCAATTTCGCGCAATGTGGTCCGCTCCGAGGGGGCGAGTCGTCAGACAAAACGGGAGGCCGGTTGTGCCTTGATTTGATTTAGATCAACAGCAAGCCCTCGTGGGCGGATGACTTTATAAAGGATATGACACTCTTTTGAGGTATGCCCCTCATGAACATCAATAAGGCGATCTTGGGCCGTCGCTCGACACGGGAGTACACGACAGAAGCGGTTGATGAAGACATCATTCGTCGTTTGATCAGTGCCGCTGCGCAGGCGCCCAGCGCGATGAACCAACAACCGTGGACATTTACCGTCATACGCGACCAGAGCCTGCTGGATCGGGTCTCGCGCGAAGCGAAGGCTCACCTGTTGGCGACGATACCCCCCGAGGCCCAGCCCGAGCACTTCCATACGTTGCTCGATGATGAAAACTATCAAATCTTCTACCACGCGCCGGTACTCATCCTGATTTCGGGAACCGCGCCGGGTCAGTGGGTCGTCGAAGACTGCGCACTGGCTGCCGAGAACCTGATGCTCGCGGCCTACGCTGAAGGGCTGGGTAGTTGCTGGATCGGTTTTGCCCAGGGGTTTCTCGGTACTGCGCAAGGAAAGCATGCACTTGGCCTTCCCACCGAGTGGACGCCAGTGGCACCGATCATCGTGGGTCACCCGAAATCTGCCCCCGCGCCCGTGCCTCGGAATGAACCCGTGATCCGCTGGATTGGGTGACAGCACCGTGGATAACGATTGTTGGCCGCTCCTCTTACGGGGCAGCTCGACCGTTTATCCACTTGCCCGACGGTCTGCCTGTTTTCTGATGTGGATCAGATACGCCCCCAGGCCGACTCCTATTCTCGAATCAACCCACGGTATCGAGATGAACTGAAATGAACAGATCAAGCCTGATCGGCCAATGCATTTTGATGGCGGCAAGCGTGTTGCTGGTGCCCTCTACCAGCGTCTTCGCCAACCCGCCGACGTCTGCTGCGCAAGGTGGTATGTATCATCGTTTTCAGGATTTCGACTGGGTCAAATACACGCAACAAACCCTGGACGATCTCAAGGGCAAGCTCAATCTCAAGCCGGAGCAAATGGCTGCCTGGGACACATGGGCCACGGGGGTCATGGCGGACGCCAATCAGCATCAGGAAAAGGCCAAGGCCGAACGTGATGAAAGCGCGAGCACGAAGAGGGCGTCGACGGATGAAACGACCCCCGAAAGAATGGCCAGAGAGATAGAGCGTTTGCGCACACAAACCAAGTGGATGGAGGCGCATCTGGAGCGCATGGATGCTGCGCTGGTGCGTACCAAAACTTTCTACGGGGTATTGGATGCTGAGCAGAAAACCATTTTCGACCTGTTCTGGACGGTGGTGCATCACCGGCTCTACGGCAATGACCGTTGGCAGATGCCGATGCACATGTTCAGACCACGAATGATGGAAGGCGACCAGGACGAAAAAAGCAAACCGTAAGCGCTACTCACTGTTCGATTACGCATGTTGCGCCGTCATCGCGCGGCGCCATGCCGCCAGACTTCAATACAAAACTCCCTTTCGTAAGGGGGCACGTTGCATTCGACGATGTCAGTGGCGGCCACTTGCAGATGCACGCCGACGATATCGGCATGGATCGGCTGCTGGCAGACGTGCCGGTCGACCAATACGGCCGTGTAGACCCGACGAGCACCGAGTTGCGCCAGATACGCGCAGGTACGCAGGAGCGAATGGCCTTCAAACAGCACATCGTCGACAACGAGCAGGGTGGTGTTGGCAAGGTCCAGCTTGCCCAGCTGCGGGTTTTCGGTCAGTTCGGTGTGGGCATGCAGCACTTTGAGGTCATCGGCATAGCGCTTGACCTTCAAGGGGTAGAGCGGCAGTTCTGGCTGGCCGGTCATCTGTGACAGATGCTGTTGTAAACGCTGCGCCAGAGGTTCGCCGCGGCGCTGGATGCCAATCAGTGCCGTTTGAGTGGGCGGCAACAGCGCCGCGGCCTGGCGCGCCATTGCCTGCAACACCGAATCGAGTTCATCGCTGTCGTATAAGCGCAATCGCGGGCTCGCAAATAAGGTCGGCATGACAGTCTCCCATAGCGCGCCGCTGCGGGGCGGCGCTGTCCACTATTGGCAACGTAATCCATTGCGCCCCAGCCTGATTGATATTGATCAACAACGGCGAAATGAAATGCCCGGTCCCTTGCGCGGACAGGGTTGGCCTTGCGCGCGAGCTTGATAAAAATCAACGACAAGGAGACTCCAGCGGAGGATTTTTAATAAAAACTGATGCTTGATCCCGCAAGGACGTGGAGAGGTCAAGGCTGTGTGATACGAACCGACAGGTGTGCTCGCCTGGGGAGGTTTTCAAGTGATTTATAGTCCCTCAACGCAAACCCTCCTGCGTGACCGGGTTGATGCCGGTCGAAGGCTGGTGGAGCCGCTGCTCAAATACGCTCATCGACCCGATGTCATCGTTCTCGCCTTGCCCCGTGGCGGCGTGCCGGTGGCCTATGAAATTGCCACGGCCCTGGAGGTTCGCCTGGACCTGATGCTGGTCCGCAAGCTCGGGGTGCCATTCCATCAGGAGTTCGCCATGGGCGCGATTGCCAGTGGCGGTATCCAGATCGTCAATGACGATACGCTGCGGGCGAACCGCATCGATCAGCGCACGCTCGATAACGTGGTGGCACGGGAAACCCAGGAACTGTTGCGTCGCGAGCGCCTGTACCGGGGTTCGCGTGCCCCCGTGGCACTCAAGGATCAGGTGGTGATTCTGGTCGACGATGGCCTGGCGACCGGGGCCTCGATGATGGCGGCGGTCCAGGCGGCGCGCCTGCAAGCACCGTCGCGTATTGTCATCGCCGTGCCGGTGGCGCCACCGGAGACGGTAGAGGCGCTGTTTAGCGAAGTCGATGAGGTGATCTGCCCGCTCACCCCCGAGTGGCTGATGTCGATCGGCAATTGGTATTTGAATTTTTCCCAGACCTCGGACGAAGAAGTCATCGATCTTTTACATCGGGCCTGGCGCAGAGAGTCCGGCACGAGTGCTTCCGGTCAGGAGAACTCCGATGTTTGAGCTTCGCTATCGAAAGCTGGACCTGGGGAACGTGGAGCTGTCTGCCGACCTGCGTCTGCCGGTGCACGCTGGCGGCCTGGTGGTGTTCGTTCATGGCAGCGGCAGTGGTCGTTCAAGCCCGCGTAATCAACAGGTTGCGCTGTCGCTGGCTGAGCGGGGGTTGGGCACGTTGCTGTTCGATCTGCTCACGGAGCCAGAGCAATACCTGGACAACCAGACCCGGGAATTGCGTTTCAATATTGCGCTGCTGTCCAACCGACTGGTGAAGGTGATCGACTGGATTGGTCAGGACGCCGAACTGCAACCGCTACCGATCGGATTGTTCGGCGCAAGTACCGGTGCTGCGGCGGCACTGTTGGCAGCGGCCGAGCGGGCGGACGTGGTGCATGCGGTGGTGAGCCGGGGAGGGCGGACCGATCTGGCGGGTGAGGCGCTGTCCCGCGTGAAGGCGCCGACCTTGCAGATTGTCGGCGAGCGGGATCCGGTGGTGCTCAACCTCAATGTGCAAAGCAGTCGCGCCCTGCAGTGCGAGCAGCGCCTGGAAGTGGTGGCGGGCGCGACACATCTTTTTGAGGAAGCAGGAGCCCTCGAAGAAGTCGCCAGACTGGCCGGCGACTGGTTCGAGCAGTATTTGCGACGGTAGTCATCCCGCGCAGACGACCACCGTCCGATGCCTGTCATATGCCGAATGGAAAGGTTTCGTCTTCCGGTTCCAGCGCCTGGCTTTTTGGCAGGGGCAACGCGGTTACCGGTTGCGTCTGTTCAATCCAGACCATGGCGTCGAATTGTTCGGTCAACACTGACTCGAAGTAGTGGCTGCTGCGCTCGCTGGCGGGTCGATAGATCACACCGATGGCCCGTTCCAGCAGCGGTTTGGACAGGGCCCGGCGCAGCTCTTTTCGCTGTGGATCCCGCCAGTCGGTCAATGAAGCCGGGACGCCGGCCTCGAGGAACTTGCGCTCCCAACTGTCTGGCCGGGAGGGCCGGATGTCCTTGATGAGCATCTCGCAGTCCCAGTCGTCGGCCGCGGCCACCTGGCCACGGTCGGTGCTCATGCCGATCAGAACCACATCGCGCCCATAGGCATTGCGGCACAGTTGACCGATATTGAACTGACCTTTCCAGCCCATCTCGGTCGCGGCCGCATTGCCGATATGGGAGTTGTGCGCCCACACCACGGCCTTGGCTTGCGGACCGCGGTGTTCGAGCAACACACGTAACGTGTCGAACATGTGCCTGTCACGCAGGTTCCAGGAGGCCGTCGAACCTCGATAAATCGCTCGGTAATATTGTTCCGCCGCCAGGATGACCCGGGCGTTCTGGGTCGCATCGAAGAACGCTTCATCGTCCTTGATATCCCCGGCCAGTTGCTCGGCCAGCATGGCATTGAGCTGTTCGACCACCGCATGCTCGCAGGGCATTATGCCGTCGCGTTCGACGAAGTGGCCGTACAGCGCAGGATCATCCTGCCACGGGGTCAAACAGCCATAGCGACGCCGTGCTTCGTGTGCCAGTTGCGGGTCGACACGGTCCAGATAGCTCAGCACCTCATGGATGGAATTGCGCAAACTGTAAACGTCCAGACCGCGAAACTCGACGCGCTGTTCAGGTGCGTGTTGGTGGTTGTATTGATGCAGCCAATGGGTGAACGCTCTCACATCGGTGTTGCGCCACATCCAGGTCGGGAACCGGCTGAAAATGTGCCGCGTCCACGCCGAGCGCGCCAACCCTCTGACATAACGGTCTACATGGCCCGCGTCCGGCCAGTCTGCTTCAACGGCCACGATATTGAATCCGTGTTGCTCGATCAGCCGTTGGGTAATCGCCGCCCGGGTCCGATAGAAGTCACTGGTGCCATGGCTGGCTTCACCGATCATCACCACGCGGGCATCGGCGAAGCGGTCGAACATTTCGCCAAAGGCCGGTGAATTCAGTTCCGGCAGGGGTTCGGCGTATTGGCGCAAGAGCGGGACGATGGAGGCCTCGTCAATGTGGGTATGCGTGCCATACAGCTGGTTCAGCATGTTCTGGGAAGGTGTGTTCATGAACGTCATCCCCATAAGGGTGGATTGCCCGACGTGCGATGCGGCGCGGCATCACGTCGACTGTCAGGGCAGGGCTCGCACGGGGTTGTTTTCGATCCATTCGACGTCGCGGGCCTGTACCGCCTCTTCAATCATTCCTACGCCTGAATGCAGTCGAGCATTTGAGTTTTATCAATAGTCGGTGCACGAAGTGGCCGATGAGTGTTCGGTTGCTGTCTGACCTATATCAATGCCGGGAAGGCTGGATCGGTAATGCTGATTTCATGAAGCCTGTGCGATGGGAGTCATGCCATGAAGCACGCTGTCGCGCCTTTCCAGGCACCTTCGTCGGCCTTGCCGCCGCCGACCAGCGGCGGTCAGGTGGTCGACAACGATCATATCGCTGCGGTTTTTGATGAAATCGCTGACCTGCTGGACATCGAGGACGCCAATCCCTTCCGGATCCGGGCTTACCGCAATGCAGCACGGACCCTGAGGGCGCTGACCTTTGACGTGGCGAAAACCCTCGCTCGTGGCGAGCCGCTACCCAAACTGACCGGGATCGGGGTTGATCTTGCCGGCAAGATCAATGAAATCGTGACCACCGGTGATTGCTCGCTACGCCAACGCTTGCGTTCGACATTGCCACCCGGGCTGGTCGGGCTGCTTTCCATTGCCGGGTTGGGACCCAGGCGCGTTAAAAACCTTTATCACGACCTGGGTATCGAAACTGCGCAGCAGCTCTGTCTGGCCGCTCAACAGGGTCGCATTCGCCATTTGCCCGGCTTCGGTGAGCGGATGGAAGCGCGGCTGCTGAGTGCCGCGCAGAAGGGGATCGGAAAGGATCGTCGTTTGCCGTTGGCTTTGGTTGAGCCGATGGCGCGCAGACTGACCGAATACCTGCAGCAGATGCCGGGAGTCGAGCAAGCAACCACTGCCGGAAGCCTGCGACGCATGCGCGACACCGTCGGCGACATCGATATTCTGGTGGCGGCAGCGCCTTCGGTGGATGTCACCACGCAGTTCATCAGCCATCCGGACATTTCCACCGTACTGGTCAAGGGGCACACGCGTGCAAGCGTCATGCTGAACTCAGGCATGCAAGTGGATGTGCGTGTCGTCGAGCCGGCGGTGTATGGCGCTGCACTGGTGTATTTCACCGGTAGCAAGGCTCATAACATCGCGATTCGTCAGAGGGCTCAGAAGCTGGGGCTCAAGCTCAATGAATATGGCGTGTTCCGGGCCAAAAATCGCCTGGCCAGCACCACCGAGGTTTCGGTCTATCAGGCATTGGGCTTGCCGTGGATCACGCCGGAACTGCGCGAAGACCGTGGCGAAGTCGCTGCGGCATTGGCCGGCCATTTGCCTGGGCTGATTGAGTTGACCGACCTCAAAGGCGACCTTCATGCGCATACCCGCGCTTCGGATGGAGGCAACAGCCTGGAAGAGATGGCGCTGGCGGCCCGGGAGGCTGGGCTGGAATACCTGGCGATCACCGACCATTCACAGTCCCTCAGGGTGGCCCATGGGCTGGGAGTCGAGCAATTGTTGAAGCAAATCGACCAAATCGATGCGCTTAACAGCCGCTTGCAGGGCATGACGTTGCTCAAGGGTATCGAGGTGGACATTCTCGAAGACGGCCACCTGGACCTACCCGACGATATCCTGGGACGTCTGGATCTGGTGGTGGGCGCCGTCCACAGTCATTTCGGCCTGACGCTGCGTCAACAGACCCAACGCCTTCTCAGGGCCATGGACCATCGCTACTTCACCATCCTGGCCCACCCCTTGTGTCGCCTGATCAACGAACGCGACCCGCTGAACCTGGACCTGCCGGCAATCATCAAGGCTGCCGCTCAGCGTGGTTGCTGCCTGGAACTCAACGCGCAACCGCAACGCATGGATCTGTTCGACCTGCAGTGCCAGTACGCCAAGGATGAAGGTGTGCTGATCAGCGTCAATTCGGATGCACACCGCGCCGCTGATTTCGCCAACTTGCGTTATGGCGTCGCTCAGGCACKCCGAGGCTGGCTGGAAAAACATAACGTGATCAATACCCGCTCGCTGGCCGAGCTCAAGGCATTGGTTGGTCATTAAGAGCCCCACAACGTTCAGGAGATGAAGGGCGAGGTTGTCTGGTACCCATAAAAAAACCCTTGTCGGTTTCCCGACAAGGGGCAGGCCCGGGACTCAGTTGCCTTTGATCTGCACGACCTTGTCAGCCTTCAGGGCTTCAGGCTTTTTCGGCAACGAGATGCTCAGTACGCCTTTGCTGTAACTGGCTTCGATCTTCTCTGCATCCACCTCTTTGGGCAGGTTGAACATCCGTTCGAAGGAGCCATAGCTACGTTCGCTGAGATGGTAGCCTTTCTTTTTTTCTTCCTTCGTTTCTTGCTTTTCCCCTTTGATGATCAGGCTGCCATTGGACAGTTTGATCTCAATGTCTTTCTGATCCATGCCGGGAAGCTCGGCAGTGATTTCGAAGCTTTTATCTTTCTCGACGATGTCTACCGCAGGCATGCTCTGAACGATCAATTACCGGTCCCACTAGGGGGCGACATCGAACAGTCCTCGGTTGAACTGCGACAACACCGAGCCAAGACTGATGTCTTCGAAC